>JBFFLM010000057.1:0-7247 GCA_041554835.1 Methanogenium sp. | reverse complement strand
GCTGGTATACCGACCGGGGAGACCTATGGGATATTATTCTGGACTTATCAAACGAAAATTCAAGGATGTCGTCGGCTCACGCTACGAGACCGTACAGCAGGAATATCATGAGTTTCTTCCGACCGAAGAGGAACTTCTGCCGCGTGAAATCAAAAAGATCCTATTCCCTCTCGACATTTCCGTCCAGGGAGTCACCGATGAACTCTGCGATCTTCTCGGCACCTTTGAGGCGGATGTTTCCCTCATGTACATCACCGATGCCAAGATATATGCAATAATCCAGGATGCACTCAGCCCCCAGGCAGGCGAGGATTTCAGGATTAAGAAAGAGGAATACGGCACCAGCCTGATGGACCGTATCGAGACATGCCTGAAGCCTCATGGAGCCCGGGTCCACCGGAGAATGTTCCTTGGAGACAGATTGAGGATGTCGTCAGGGCGACGAATGACTATGACATGATCGTCATACCGAAGACCTACGGAAGCCATGACCCGGCATCCGGGGAAGTGAGCGCCACCTCCATGGTCCTAGCGCAGAGTGTGCGCCTGCCGACAGTCGTCTACTAAGAGGAAAACTACATGCTAACCATCGTACAACTCCTCACGCTCGTTGTCTTCATCCTCACGTATATCCTGATCATCGACGAGCGCATCCACCGGGCCGTCGCGGCGATGGCCGGTGCCGCGGTAGTCGTTTTCCTCGGGATTGTCCCGTGGGAAAGCATGCTGGAGCATGTTGATTTCGGCACCATCTTCCTTCTCATGGGGATGATGATCATCATCAATGTGGCCCGCCACAGCGGACTCTTCGAATACATCGCCATCATCACGGCAAAAAAAGCCAGGGGAAGCCCGATCATGGTCCTGATCCTCTTCTCGCTGGTGACGGCCATCACGAGTGCATTTCTGGACAATGTAACAACGGTCCTGCTGCTCACCCCCATGCTCCTCTACATCACGAAGATGATGGACCTCAACCCGGTCCCCTTCCTCCTCGCCGAGATCATGTCCTCGAATATCGGTGGTGCGGGAACCCTGATCGGGGACCCGCCCAACATCATGATCGCCTCCTCGGCAGGTCTTACATTCAATGAATTCCTGACCATCATGGGGCCGATTGCCCTCGTTGACACGATCATCGTCCTTGTCATGTTCGTGCTCATCTACGGCAAGAGCATGAAGGTCACCCCCGATGAACGCGAGGTGATCGCCCGGACGATCAACGGACTCGACGAACGGGCTGCCATACAGGACATGAAACTCTTTAAAAAATCAATCATCGTCATCCTGTTCGTGGTACTGCTCTTCTTCGTCCACAGCAACATCGGCGCAATTCTGCATCCGCTGCTGCCCTTTGTCGACGCTGCAATGACCCTCGAACCCGCCGAGGTGGCACTCATCGGCGCTGCCATCATCCTTATCTGGTCGAGGATCCAACCGGATGAGATCTTCGAAAAGGTCGAGTGGACGTCGCTCTTCTTCTTCGCAGGACTGTTCATCATCGTCGGCGCCCTGGTCGAAGTCGGCATCATCGCCATGATTTCCGAATACATGATCAGCACCGTCAGCACCACGCAGGATGCAATGTTTCTCATCGCCTGGTTCTCGGCCTTTGCATCTGCGATCGTGGACAACATCCCCCTGACCGCAGCGCTCATACCGCTCATTCATGATATGAGTGCTTCGATGGACGTCTATCCGCTCTGGTGGGCACTCTCCCTCGGTGCCTGCATGGGCGGCAACGGGACGGCGATTGCCGCATCGGCCAATGTGGTGGTGCTTGGAGTCTCCGAACGCGAAGGCGTGAAGATTACCTTCTTCGACTTCCTGAAACTGGGCATCCCCGTCCTTATCATCACCGTCGGGGTGGGCCTTGTCATGCTGTATGCTATGTTTGGATTTTTGTAGGAGAGAGAGAATGAAAATACTCGTACTCATCGACGGCTCGATGTGGAGCCACAAGGCGGCAATGTATGCCCTTCAGCTCGCCAGGAAAAAAGAGGCTGAAATTGTACTGTTTTCGGTGCTGGATAAGCGTGAATCGAAGGCAATGGCCTTCAACTTCTGTTCACAGAGTAACATGTGCGACCGGATTGAGAACTATGAATCCCAAATCTGGCGCGATATGCGGCGTAGCATTAATGATGAGATGACCCAGATGCTCATCCAGATGGGAAAGCAGAAGATCTCCGCCACATCAAGGATAGTGGAAGGAAATATCGTCGAAGAGGTCGTCAGGGAGGCAAACAGCGGTGGCTATTCCCTTATCATCATGGGAGCCTCCGGGAAACAGGCACGCTCCACCCTGAGCAAACTCTTCGTCAATATCTCCAATGAAGTGAACATCCCCCTCTTCATCGCCCACTAATTTTTTTTGTTCCACTTAAATACAATAAACATATAAATACAACACTGGACAAATATATACATTGATGATAACCATTATTCAAACTCGATTGGATGATTTTCAACCATGTTCTCCCATTTCCGGTTGTACCGGGAGGACGTCCAGATGAAATCAAGGGATATTGCCATCGTCGGCATCTGCCTTGCCATCGGCGCAATACTGCGCTTTGTGGCGAATATGTTCCCGGGTGCAATTGTAGGCAACCCGGTGATAGCTCTCTATTGCCTTGCCATCATTCTCATACGCCCGACATTCAAGGAAGCCGTTGGCATCGGTCTCGTTGCCGGTGTCCTGTCCATGCTTATCAGCCACTCAATCTTCCCGCCGGCAAACCTCATCAGCGAACCTCTCGGAGCGCTCGTCTGTGCCGGGGTGTACGGACTTGTTGCCACAAAAACCCTTGGCCCTGCCGTCACGACCTTCCTGGCCACCTGTGCCAGCGGATTCTCATTCGTACTTGTTGCGATGGCCGTCATGCTCGCCTCCATTGTGGCAGTCCCGACAGGCACCGTGACCGGTTTTTTTATGGCCGTCCTTCCGATCGTCCTCATTACCGCAGTCTTCAACGCCGTGGTCACACAGATTCTCTTCTTCCCGGCAAAGCGGGTCTATACCCGGTAACGGGAGAGACCTCTCTTCTCTCTCCTGTTCGATGAGAACAATTAATTACGCTGTTGAACAAACTTATACATCACAATACATTCATGAACGGAGTTTTAGATGAAATCACGAGATATCGCAGTCGCCGGCATTCTGCTTGCAATCGGGGCAATCCTCAGGTACCTCTCAAATATCGTCCCGGGAGCAATCGTCGCCAACCCCATCATTGCCCTTTATTGCCTTGCCATCGTCCTCATCGTTCCCCGCGTCAAGGATGCACTTGGTATCGGCATTGTGGCCGGGATTATATCAGCACTTATCAGCCACTCCATCTTCCCACCGGCAAACCTCATCAGTGAACCACTCGGGGCAATCGTCTGCCTGGGAATCTATATCACACTCCGGAAGAGACTCCCCCTCTCTGCAGGTATTGCCACGCTCATTGCAACCCTCGCAAGCGGCTTTACCTTCCTTACCGTCAGCCTCTTTGTCATCGCATCGTCCATCATCCCGGCACCGGGCGAGAATTTTACCATGGGAGCATTCATCCTCGCTGTCGCGCCCATCATCATCCTCACTGCAATCGCAAACGCCATCATCACGCAGGTTCTCTATTTCCCCTCCTCGCGAATCCTGATGCGGGGGATGACCGCAAAAACTCCGGAGCATGAAGAACGGGCCATACCAGAAACGGAGGAGTCCCCCGATGCACCGATGATCCGGTTTAACGGGTTTTCCTATACCTATCCGCAGGCAAAGGTTCCCGCCCTCTCCAATATCGATCTCTCCATCGAACAGGGGAGCTGCATCCTTGTCAACGGTGCCACAGGAGCGGGGAAGACAACGTTCTGCCTTGCGGCAGCCGGAATTCTCACCCATGATTATGAGGGGGCCATGGAAGGCTCGGTGGCAATTCTCGGAAAAGATGCTTCCCGTTACAGGGACATGGGGGAAATTGGTAAGATCATCGGGGTCGTCTTTGATGATGCCGATGCTCAGCTGATCTTCACCACCGTCGAAGAGGAAGTCCTCTCGGGACTCGAAAACCGCGGCCTCGACGCACAGGAAGTCCGTCGTCGTCTCGAGGACATCCTCAGGCTGACGAAGATCGAACACCTGCGGTACCGTGCACCGCATACCCTCTCCGGCGGGCAGAAACAGCGGGTATCCCTTGCCGCCACTCTTGCATCAGGGACCCACTGCCTCATCCTGGATGAGGCAACCGCCGAACTGGATGTCGAAGCCACCGCGACTATTATCTCCATATTAAAAGAACTGAAACACCAGGGAAAGACGATCATCGTCGTAGAGCAGAAACCACAGGAAATGGCTGAGATAGCCGATTCCGTCCTCATCATAGAAGGCGGAAAAATTACCGGCTATATCGGGGCAGATGAATTTTTTGCCTCCTATACAGGGGAGGATCAAACAGGGGAACGGGCGTTTGACAGAAAACCGGTATCCTGTGAACAACCCATCATAGAAATACGTGATCTTACGCACCAGTACGGTGAGACCCTCGGACTTGACAGCGTCTCCCTGAATATATGTCCCGGAGAGCTCATCGCCATCATCGGCGAAAACGGGTCGGGAAAGACCACGCTTGTCAAACACCTGAACGGTCTTCTGCGGCCGACCTCGGGAACCGTCACGGTCTCAGGGATTGACGCTGCCGCCGCCCGGACCACCGATCTCGCACGCCACGTGGGTCTCGTGTTCCAGAATCCCGACACCATGCTCTTTGAAGATACTGCCGAACGCGAGATCCTCTTCGGCCTCACCAATATCGGACGGGACGCAGCCGAAGCCCAGAGTCATATCTCCTCCGTTCTCGAACGGGTGGATCTTCTCGACCAGCGCATGACGTTCCCTCGCTCAATGAGCAGGGGAGAGCGACAGAGGCTGGCCATTGCCTGCGTTATCGCGATGCAGCCGGAGGTGATAATTCTTGATGAACCGACTACCGGCCTGGACCCGGCCGAGGCAAAGCGTATCATGACCATTCTCGAAGAGCTGAGTACGGCAGGCCATACCGTCATCATGGTCAGCCACGACATGCAGATTGTAAAACACCATGCACAGCGGATCATACGGATGGAGAACGGACGGATCATCTCAGACAGCGCAGCTCTCAGTGGGAGGGAGGCATAATGGCGGATATTCTCCAGTATAAACGAATCGACGGTGTGTTCCACCGCATGAATGCCCTGACGAAGATCATCTTCCTCCTCTTCGTCATCATTCTCGCGGTAATCTCCACAGACCCCCTGGTACTCGTCGCCATCGTTGTGGCCCTCTTTCTCATGGCCATCGCCGGCAAGTTTGCCATTGAACTGGCACGGCAGGTGCCGATGCTCCTCTTCCTGAGTGCAGGACTCATCCTCCTTACCGTTCTTACAATGCAGAGCGGAACGGTGGTCGGGTACCTGATACCATCCATCATCCCGGTCATCGGGGGGCACATTCCCATCACCACAGGGGCCCTGAATTTTGCCATCGTGCTCTCGCTCAGGTTCTTTGCAATGCTCTTTGCATTTCAGCTGATGGTAATCTCAACCCAGCCAAGGGATCTTGTCGGAGCGCTCCAGCAGATCCGGCTTCCGGTCGACTACACCCTGATGCTTCTCATTGCCATACGCTTCATTCCCACCCTCCAGCTGGAAGGAAAGCGTATCCAGGAGGCCCAGCTGGCACGGGCGTACAACCCTGGAGAAGGGGTCATAGGCAAGGTCAGGTCCCTGACCCCCATCATCATCCCGCTCGTCTCAAATGCACTGGGCAAAGCAAACGTCCTCGGACTGACCATTGACCTTCGGGGGCTGCGCACCATGGAACGGACGCCGTCACTCGACAAACCCTTCGGTACCGCAGACTATGTGATGTTTGCCGGGGTAGTCATTGCTGCCATCATTGCAGTGGCATATTATACCGGCAGTATCTGAGAAAACGTCCGGACGACCGGATGCCGGGCAACCTTCACTTTTTTTCCTCAGGCACATACCCGTAGCGTGAGAATATGAATTATAACGAAAAAAGAACAGGATTAACGGATACCCGCTATCGCAGCATCGACAATGGACCCGATCTCCTCAATGCCCCATACCTCTGAGTTGATCACCAGGTCGTAAACGCTGAGATCATTGATATCAATGCCATAGTATTTACGGTATCGTCCGGCCTCACAGTCTTCCCGTTCGATGGTGAGATCGGCCGCTGTCCGGGCATCGAGCCCCTCGCGGTCAGATATCCGGATAGACCGGCATTCAACGGATGCCATGATCCAGACTCTGATATCGGCATTGTCGATCATATGGCCGGCAAGGCGCCCTTCGATGATGATATTGTCCCTTGCCTCACCGATCTCTTTTTGCCTGGCATCAATCATTCGGTCGACCGAGTCGTCCTCTTCGGCCAATGCGCCAAACGCAGCCAGGTCCATCTCATGTTCGGCTGCCAAGGTACGAAACACCTCTCCGGCGGAGATAAGGGCATACCCGTGCTGGGCAACCAGATATTTCGCCAGGGAGGTTGTACCGCTCCCGGGGGGGCCGCTGATGGTGATTCGCATCAGAGACCTCCGATATTCAACCCCTTACGGATAACCTGACTCAGGCAGAGGGAGCATATCATATACCAGATGATCCATGCGGGCAGGAAGAGTGCCGTCGGATCACTCAGTGCAAGTTCACCCCAGTACGGGAAGGTAATGGTCGGAACTTCTCCGACAGGGAAGTTGGAGATCGTCCAGTACAGCCATATCCAGATAGGAACCGTAATGAGCATGATCCATCCCATAGGCTTGAACTGCTCCTGGGACATGGCCATCTGGTCTTCCATGAGCTTTTCGCGCTTTTCATTAAGCTTACGCACGGCTTTTTCGTCACCGGAAAGCTGTGCCTCGCGAAACACTTTCTGAAAATCTTTCATCTTCTGCTGCTGAACCTGCATCTTCTCGTAATCTATCGTATATTTCTGGAGTAGAGAAGAATACAGACCAGTCAGTGCAGAAAGTACAAGAATCACTATTAACCAGCTGTAGGGTTCATTGCCAAAGATGGAGAAAAATGGCTGAAGGATGACATTTGCCGCACGGGCAATGGCATCACGAATAGGGGGGATGGAATATACGCCCATCGCAATAAGCATGATGATAAAAAATCCCATCATGCCGCCGCCGACAGATTTCTTTGCCGGAGGAGCTTTTGCCACCCTCTTCACCTCAGAATATCTTTCATATCCT
>JBFFLM010000056.1:0-7345 GCA_041554835.1 Methanogenium sp. | reverse complement strand
CGCCAGACGAGATAGAAGAGCACGATGCCGATCACGGCGAGAATGCCTATCAGGACATAGAAGAGATCGGGTCCGGTTGTCTTTGCTTTTGCGAGAAGGGCGTAGTCACCCGTCTCGGTCACGGTCGCTGAGGTGATCGTACTGCCGTCCTCTTCTACGGTGGTGCTGCCGACAATGGCCGGGGCCCTCCCGTCGATGCGGTAGAACCCGAATGTCTCCGCATCATAGCCTTCCAGGTCTGCTGCGACCGCCTCCGCCTCCATGAGGATAAAGGGATCGGTAAACGATTCCGCCCCCCCGACGACGCTGAAATTCAGGGCGTCGCCGAACTGCAGGTAGTCCTCCGGTGCGTCGTAGGTCTCCCTGATAAGGCCGTAGTTCCAGCCGCTCACGGTCCACGGGCCGCAGGCATACGCGGTATCGGAGAAGACATCCGCCGCAAAGTACGCCGGTCCTTCCATGGTCCCTGCCTCAACCCGGCACCCGAGGGCGTTGTACATCTGGAGGTACTGAATAACATTGGACAACGTCGAGTCCGTGATCCGGACATCCTTGATCCCTATGCCGAGCATCCCTGCATCCACGTCGGTGAAGGTCATATCCTCAATGGTGCCGTTGCCGCAGTGTTCCGCAACTATCCCGATGTCGCACCCGAGTATGGCGCTCTTCCACAGGGTGAATGTATCGACATCACGCAGCGTGACTCCGCTGGTGCCGCCGTTGACCCGGACGTCATCTATCTCAATCGTCTCCGAGGATGTGATCTCAAGTCCTGACAGGTCGGCGATAATGCTGGTATCTGCAACCGAACAATCCAAGCAGTCGGAGAGGAGAATGCCTGTAGCACCAGCGACAACGTTGCACTCCCTGATATGCGATCCAGAGGTGTCATTGAGCATGATGCCGATGGCGGGCCCGTCACAGGTAAGACCACTGATCGTCACCCCGTCGGCCTCGATGATAAATGCGGCCAGTTCACCGCCCGTCCCGACCCTCACCCCGTCTGTGCCGAGGACTGTCACGGGTGTTCGCACCACGATGTCGCCGGGGTAGGTGCCGGCCTGGACGGCGATCGTATCGCCGGGCGATGCGGCATCGACGGCCGGCTGAATGGTGGTAAAATCGCCTCCCGACGGGGCGACAACGAGGGTCGCCCCCTGCACGCCTGACACGGCCGCCGCAAGAAGAAGAACTGCCAGGATGCCGTAGCGTATCCATTGCTGCTGCATTACTGTTTCACCGCCCCGAGAGTTACCTCCCGTGTAAATTCCGAATCCATATCCATCCGCGCCGTGGAACTCAACCACGTGAAGAGGTCGCCGTGGTACGAGTTGCTCTCATGCACCGACCACCGTTTCGCATAGACATTCTCACCCGCCTTTGAGAGGAGTCCTGTTATCTGCGGGTCACGTACCTCCATATGCTCATCGATTGCGGCTGACATGCGCTTGAGCATCATTGTGAGACTATAATCGGGGTGTTCATCGTTTACCCCTGCGAGCGTATCTCCCATGATGCCTGTTTGCGGCCCCGATCCCAGGACCCGTATGGCCTTCGTGTTTGCGATCCTGCCGTCGCCACTATCGGTGATTTCATTCTCCCCGGATAGTTTGTAGGTGATCGACCCTTCATAATCGGTGCCGCCCGAAACTTCGAACGGAATCGGGAAAGGAGTCACCGGGATGAAGAGCGTCGACAGCCGCTCTTCAAGGGCGGTATTAATGGTCTCGTAGCCGGTGATCGTTCCTTTCACGTCCGCATTGATATCCCATTGTTCTTCGAAGGGTACGATGGCGTATCCTGTGCTAAATGGCGTATCGAAGATCGTTCTTCCCTCGGTGTAATAGGTAAGGTCATTGGTGTAGCGGAACGTTCCATCGGTCGTTTCCTGCCCGGTATTCTTCTCTTTCTGTGTCTTTGTGAAGAGGGTAAAGTCGTAATCGTAGTCCCACTGGTAGTAATCATATTGCCAGCTGTACTCATAGTCAAGCGACCCGGACTCGCGCCAGTTGACCGTCGCAACATACTCGTCCGTCTTCACCTCGATTTCCGCCCATGCCTCAACAGGGACAGGATTTGTTACACCGTCGTCGCCCTTGGTTCCGGTATCTGTGTAGAGGATCCGTATCCTGTTTAAGCGCTCTTCCTCCCCGGCGACAAACTTCAGCACTACTGTTCCATCGGCGGCAGTGATGGGGTTGCCTCCGGAATCCGTTTGTCCCATAACCACAACCCCTGCATCATTGGGCAGCCTCGATTCGTCAATATAGAGCACCTTCCCGCCGAGGGGCGTCTTCTCTCCGGCTCCGGAAAGCTCAAAGAGGGAGATATATATGTCGGTGCTCTGCTTCGGTCCAATAACGTCCTTTTGCGGTTTTACCTCAAGATAGACTCCATTGATAGGGATCTTCGCCGTTGCATGGACATCCTTCTGGCCTCGCCCACCGGTGATGATGTCAATGGTATCGTGCCCTGCTGTGGTGCCTTTTGACGGATCAAGATGATATATGGCGCTGGCGGTGCCGTCGTCACCGGTAGTTGCGACCTGCCAGCCCCAATGGCCGGCGTCTTCTGATGCACCGCCCTCGGCTGTCACCCGTCCTCGGGAGGTATATGGCTCAAAGTAGACTTTCGTGCCCGGCACCACATCTCCCTTGCAGTTTCTTACCGTGACCGTGATGGTCGTGGTGTCCCGGCTGTTCTCTGCCGTGACCGATTCCGGCTGGACGCTCACCGAGAGCGAGGGGGCCCGCGGCGGGGCCGGATGGGTAGCCTCCCATTCCTCGATCCGGGCGGCGAGGTTGCCCAGTGCTGCGACCTGGGCATCGACAGCGTCGATGAGTCCCTCTACTGATGTTGTCTGCTGGTTGTCGGAGGCAACGCGGATGCCTAGATCAATATCGATGATTGAGGTGTCGACGACATACTGCGACCCCACCTTTCCGATGGTCTGGGTGACCAGGTACTCCGCGTCGATGCTGTTGGTGATGGCTGGATGCACCATTGCAGCGACGTCGTCGTTGCCAAGGAGTTTATTCTGTTTTTCGAGTTTGAGCACGGCCCCCACATCGCTTGCCGACAGGATGTTGACCCCGGGATTTGCATTGCGCAACCGAATGGAGTAGGCATCATTGAGGGCTTCACCCTTCCCATCAGGGATGTCATCCGAAGTCACCTTGGCAGGCATCATCTGAATCTTCGGTGCCGGGCACTCGTCCGCGGCTGCCGCCGGAAGAACGGCCGTCCATGCAATCGCAAGGATCAGTAGGAGAATGAGATAGCGTTTCATGGGATCACCTCTGTTGGAATGAGGGTGGCCGTCGTCTGCACGACCATCCGTTGCTGAACCGCCTCACCCGGTTGTATACTGACGCGGTTTGCAGGGTCGACCGGGATGGTCATGATCTCACCCGTCCCGGTCGTCAGCTGTCCGCCGTACCAGTAGGTGCCGGCAGGCACGCTGAAGGTCACTTCGTCGTGAGTGGTGCCGGTTTCCTGCTCCGCAATGATTTCAAGTGAGACAGCGTCCATCAGCCAGATACGGCTGGATGCAGGCATGCCGCCGGTGACGGAGAGCGGGAAGGAGAGGGCCAGTGTCCCCTCATCCCGCGACACCGTGAATGTGACGAGATCCTGTGCGACGAGATCATCCGTGCTGTTATAGAGCATCGATCGGATCAGGTAGGCCCCTTCGTCCCACCCGGCATCGACGGTCTCATCGAGGATGGTCTCGAAGAGGGAGCCGAGGGGAGCATAGTGGCCGGATGCATAATATTCGGTTCCCGCCGGGAGGTAGGTCGTCGTTCCGTCCGGGTGCTCCATAAAGATGATGAGCGTCTCCTCTTCTGCACGGGTGCCGCCTGTCGCGGCATGCATCACCTGAAGCGGCATGCCATCGGCCAGGATGTCACGGTTGATATAGAGCCGGACCGCCGGGTCCGCGCTGAAGAAAACCGGAACCGAGGAGAGAGAGACCAACTGGTCACTCCCTTCCGGTTCGAGGGTTGCCACGAGGCGGTAGGTTCCGGCGAGGTCCGTTGCCGCAAAGCTGAGGCTCCCGGGGAGACGACCATAATGGTTGGCACGGACATAGGCGTCATCGAGCGGTACCGCTTCACCAGACCCGTCGGGGAAGGAGATGATCTCCCCGTCCGGTGCGACGAGATAGATCCTCGCAGTATAGCGATCATCCGGTGCGATACCCGAAACATCCACCCAGACCATCATCTCGTCACCGGGACCGAGGGCCTGGTCGGGGGTATAGACCCGAATTGAGGGAGCCGATACGGTCAGGTCGGGGACGAGCGCGACATTGCGAATGTGCCATGAGGCAAGATCTTCTGTCCGGGCCGGGTTTTCGGTATGGACGAAGGAGATGACATTCTCGCTGCCGGGAACGATCCCGTCCGCAGGGACGGGGATTGTCACCATTGTGTATACACCGGCGGACGGGGAGGAGACGTTCTCCAGGAGGGCGCCGGTCCCGCTGCCGGAGGAGACGATGGCGGTTTCGCTCCCCGGTAGGCCTGCAAGCTGTCGGTTCAGGTAGACGGACACCTCTTCCCCGGCTGCGGTTTCGACCTCGAAGGAGAGGGTATAATTGGCGGCCCTGCCGGTGAACGAGACCGCAGCATCGTCCGAATATGCCGTCGTTCCGAACGGTTCGCCTTCACCGATGGCAAGCGGTATTACCTCGAAGCTGACCGAACCCTCGCCGTACCTGCCGAAGTAGTCGACGCCCGTCACCGTGATCTCGTGGGTGCCGAGGGTGAGGCGGCCCACAGGGATTGCCCTGCCGGGTCTGACCTGCTCATATGCCCCGTCGTCGAGCTGGTAGTAGGCACGGACGAGGGGGGAATTTGCCGAGTAGGTGACCTCCGCCTGACGCTCGACGGTCGCTCCGGCATCAGGCGTGAGGATCGTGATCAGAAACGCCGGCTCCTCCACTTCGGGGAGGGGATAATTCAGCGGTTCGGGGGTGTCATCGTCCCCAGTGTCTGCCGGGGGCTGTGGCGGGGGTGCCGGGCCGGTTGCGTTCACGGTGAAGTTTACCGTGGTCGCATTGGTGTTGAAGAAGATGTCGTCCATGTAGACCACAACGGTATGATTGCCGTTTGCAAGCCCCGTGAGGGTGGTGTTGGTGCCCGGACTGATGAGAGTGCTGTTTGTGCCGCCATCGAGGGCATACCACCAGGAGAAGGCATCCCCGTCCGGCGACCAGACGTTGAGGGGGATGTCACGGACGATATAGGTGACATTCTCCTCCGGTGAGGTGACATAGAGGGCAGGCGGGGTGGTATCCACCTCAGCGGTGAAGGTCACTGATGAGCTGTTCTCGTTGCCGGAGGTGTCATTGGCCCAGACCTGAAGGGTGTGCTCCCCAACGTCCATGGCTGGAAGCGTGATGTTCGGGGTAAAGGTCACATTCACCGCACTGTCAAGGGAGTACCACCATGTCGCGACATCCCCATCGGGGCTGGATACCTCCAGGGGGACGGAAGCATTGGGATAACTTTCTCCCTCGGCCGGGGTGTGGATGATGATCACTGGTGGGACGTCATCAGGGACAAAGGTGTCGAGGAGCGGGTGATGGTCCTGGCCCGGTGTCGCGCCGCCGGTGGTGTAGGGAAGCTCGGTGTCGCCCAGTCCGTCGCTGTTCAGGTCCAGACCTGCATAGTCATCCCAGTAATTCCCGGCAATCCACGGGCCGCCGAGGATGTTGGTGCCCGCCACCGGGGTGACATTCCAGCGGGTTGCGGTTCCCCCGTTCTGTGCATGTGCGACGGTATGGTTGAGGAATTGGTTGTTGTAGAAGAGCGAGTTGTCGGCATAGCTTTTGAGACCAATACCCTGTCTGCTTGCAAAGGTGTTGCCAATCGTACATCCCGTCACCGTCTGATTGTTGTTGTCACCACTGGAATCCCAGATGCCGTATGACTCTTCCGTCTCGGTGGAGTGCCCGTTGTTGGTGACGGTGCACCCGGATATGATGTTGTCCGCACAATCATACCAGAAGGTGATCCCTGTCGGGTTGTTGCCGGTCGACGTAGTGTTTGTGATGCGACTGGAGGTCATGTTGTATGCCCAGATACCTGCCAGTCTGCTGCCGTCAACCATGTCGTATCCGTTCGAGTCGGTGCTTGAATCGCTGATGGTGATCTCATATCCGTCCCCGACGAGTATGCCCTGGTAGGCGTTGCCGTGGGCGGTGACGGAATCCAAGGTCACGTTCTGTGACCGGTAGATGAAGAACGACTGGGCGTTCTTCTCCAGGTTGAAGTCCTCCACCAGGATGTCGCTGCACCCGATGAGGGCAAGGTACCCCGGGGCGGGGGAGAGGGTGCTGTAGTTGTAGACCTGCCCTGTTTCCCCGACGATCCAGTAGATGGGATTTCCTCCCACAGTGTTCGTGGTGTCGATGACGTTGCGTAACGGCCGGCTGCTCACGTAGACGACATCGCCATCAAACCCGAACCCGTAGGTGCAGCCGGAGATGGTATTGCCGCTCATATGCAGGTTGTCGGCCTGTTCACCGAGCAGGATGCCGAATTTCTGGTTCTCGACGGTGTTGTTGCGGACGATGTTACCGTTCTCTGAGATGTGAATGCCTGCGAAGTGGTACTCGAAGGGTCCAAGGATCTGATTGTCCTCGATGGTGTTGCCGTCACCATTGATTCGAATGTACGTCTGGTTCAGGAGGGTGTTGTGGGATAAGACGTTCCCACCTGTGTCGTCGATCAGCACCTCTCTTCCATCGCTGTCACCGTAGCCGAAGGGTGTCCATCCGGCAGGGTCGAACGTATTGTTCTCGATCCGGTTGTTGGTGGCATAGTTGCTTGTGGTCGAGGTCAGGTAGGTGTTATGGAGAATCCAATAGTAGTTGTTGGTGACTGTGTTGTTCGCAAACAGGGTATTTCTGGCATAATTGAGCCAGACGCCGTAATACGTGCCGTTGATAATGTTGTTGCTGATGATGTTGTTCGAGCTTGAGGTGGCGATGATGCCGTAATAGGAATCTTCGATCCGGTTGTTCCGGATAATCGTGTCAGGGCTCTGGGAATTGATCCTGACCGCAGCCGATTCCTCTGTTGATGAACGGCTGCACCAGGCGTCACGGATGACGAACCCATCGAGTATGCACCCATCGGCGCGGAATGTAAATACATCCCCGTTCAGAGGATAGGGATCGGTCTCGTTTCCGCTCACCTCCGGCCACCCGATACCGGTCAGGTTGACGCTGGTGCTGACTTCGTGGTAGCCGGCGTAGGTGCCGGGATAGACGAGGATCGTGTCGCCGTCCATGGAGGCGTCAAGGGCATCCGTGATGTTCCTGTAGTCAGCATCT
>JBFFLM010000055.1:0-7367 GCA_041554835.1 Methanogenium sp. | reverse complement strand
CATCCAGGAGGGCATGGTATCACGGGCTCTGATATATCCGCATACGGGAAGAAAGGCAAAAAATATTCTGTATTCCGGCTGTTCAGGTTTGCAGTCGGACAATTCCCGGTCCTTCGAGGACGGAAGTGCCGCCGCCGGACCGGCGGACACTGATGGCGGTCCCTATGCGTTCCTTGAGGGCGGGGACGTGGGAGATGACACCGATCAGCTTTCCCTGGTCGCGAAGTGTGGTCAGGGTGGCAAGCGCCATTTCGAGGGCGTCCTCGTCGAGGGTCCCGAATCCTTCGTCCAGGAAGAGGGAGTCGACCCTGACCCGTCCGGAGGCCATTGAGGCAAGGCCAAGGGCGAGGGCAAGGCTGACAAGAAAGCTCTCGCCGCCGGAGAGGTTGCGGGTCGAACGGATCCGTCCCCCCTGGTAGTTGTCGATCACCGAGAGTTCGAGCGGGGTCTCAAGGGAGCGGGTAAGGATGTATCGGTCGCTCATCACCCCGAGCTGGCGGTTTGCGCCGGCAACCATCCGTTCGAAGGTGAGGCCCTGGGCATAGTTGCGAAATTTCTTGCCGTCCGACGAGCCGATGAGGTTATGCAGCTGTTCCCAGCGGTCAGTCTCGGCCCGCTGGCATTCGATACGCCGCTGCTGATCCCCGTAGCGTGCCCGTTCCCGTTCGTCACCGCTCAGTTGCTGACGCACCCCGCCGATGGATGCCGCATTTTCCTCGTGTGCTGCGGTCAGGGCTGCAAGTTCCTCCTGCAGGGAGGCCGCGTCCGCTGCAGGCCGGCTGCCATGGAGGTGTTCCTCCCGCTCTGCAGTTACGCTCTGTGTCCGGGCATCCAGGCCGGCGGCCCAGGTTGCAAGGCGGCTGCTTTTTTCCTCTAAAGCAGCTCTCTCCCCGGGTGAGAGAATGGCGGAGACAAATGCCTCTTCGCCGGCAAAGCCCGCATCACGGAGCATCCCGGCAAACGTAGTCTCCCTCTCTGCAATTTCCTCTCTGCGGGTGGACAGCGCAGCCTCCAGTGTGCGGATTTCCCCCTCGTGTCCGCTGATAGCATGCATGGCGGCCATATGCCCTTCACGTGCCTTCTCGAGGGCCTGTTCTGCCATGTGTATCTCTCGGGACAACCGCTCCTCCTCCGTTGCCGGGTCGCTCTTCAGCGGGAGGGAACGCCGCCGGTCTCTCAGGTTTGCAAGGTCTTCGGCTGCCTCTGCCCTTCGTAAGGCAGACGTTGTCATCTTCTGTCGGGAGGTAATGGCCTGGCGGCACCGGAGGATGAGGGCCTCTATTGCACGGAGCAGATGCGTGCAGACCTCCACCCCACGTTCCGCTGCATCCAGGCGGCTGAATTGCTCGTCTCCCTCCCGGAGGGCAGAAAGGACCGCCGCCCTGCGTTCGGGGGCATCGGCGTCAAGCCCGTTCTCCCGGCATGCCGCGGCCCATGCCTTCTCCGCCGTCTCTGCTCGGGCATCGATATCGGCCTTCTCACGCCGGGCAGCCTCAAGGGTGCTTTCAATGCGGGCAATAGCGGTCCTGAGCGCTGTTTCCTTTTCAAGGAGGCGGGCAAGCGCCTCCTGTTCCTCCTGTATCTTTTCCATCCCGTCCCTGGGGACGGCCCTATCCCCGGTGACAAACGGGTGTGAGGTCGCCCCGCAGAGTGGGCAGGCCTCTCCTTCACTGAGGTGACGGCGTTCTTTCTCGTAATTTTTAATGAGAGCGACGTTGCGTGCGTTTTCTTCCATTTGCCGCAGAAGACGCTGCTTGTCGTTCCTGCGTTCCAGGCAGACAACGAGGGCGGCAGCGTGGTCTTCTTCCTCTCTTTCCGTGTCCCGGATGCTGACAGCAAGCTCTGCACGTCGGTCAAGGTCCTGCTGCAAACGATCGAGCCCTTCAAGGAACAGGGTCAGCCTGGTCTTTGCCTCCCGGACGGCGGCCTGTTCGCGGCGTACGGCTGCCGGGTCCCGGAACGCCGGTACGGCTGCAAGGGAGGTATGCAACGTCTCCATATGATATTCGGCATCATTACAGGCGTATTTCAGGGCATCCCCCGCTTCGGTGCCTGTTGTATCGTCTGGTACGGCAAGCAGGGCATCCGCTGCCGTGGAGAGGGCGGCATACGTCTCTGCCGGGGCAGCGGCAATGCCGTGGGCGGCGAGGAACGCCCCGCTCTCGTCACCGATGCCGGCGGGAATGCCGGAGGCATGAACAGAACGAAGCGCCGCTGCCGCCTGCATCCATTCATCCTGTTCGTCCCTGAAAACCTGATCATGTTCGTTCAGCCTCCTGGAAGCTGCCTCTATCCTGAGGTCGAGGTCGCGCCCATCCCGCAGGACGGGGGCCATTGCTTCGGCTGCTGAGCGTGCCTGTGTGAGGGCGTTTCTCTGTTCCGTAACGTCGCTCTCCGCCAGGAGATGGGCTTCCCTGAGGGCAGGGAGCGCCTCCCTGTGCCGCTTGAGGGCCATATAGTCATATTCCTGCGCCGCACGAAGGGTGGCCAGGCTCTGGTAATCACCCTGCAGCGCCGCCGCCCGAATGCCCGTCTGCAGGCGTGTGAGGCCCTCCTGTGCCTGAGCCGTCTGTTCGGTCAGATCGGCGCGTTCGGTTTCGATGGTGCAGAGTTCGCCGGTAATGCGTGTCATGTCACGGTGCCACCCGATGCCCTCCCGGACGGTGGTGATCCGTTCCCGGAGGGAGGCCCCGGCAGCCGCAAGGTCGGTGCGGTCCCGTTCCAGGCTCTCGCGCTCCTCCGGTGAAAGAAGGGTGGTGCCATCCGCCTCTGCCGTGAGGACGGCAAGCTGTTCACGTTCACTCCGCGTCCGCGCATGGATGGCAATCGAGATATCCGAGTAAATCTCCGTGCCGGTGATCTGTTCAAGGAGGGGCGATCGATCGTCGGGGGATGCGTGCAGAAATGCCGCAAATGCGCCCTGGGCGAGCATCACCGAGCGGGTGAACCGTTCATAATCCATGCCGCAGCTCTCCTCAACGAGCTGCTGGACCTCCCGTTTTTTCGTTGCCAGGACTTCTCCAGTAACGGCATCGGCGATCTCGTGCCGTGGTTGCTGGAGGTTGCCGTCGGTCTTCCTGTATGCCCGTTCCTGTGCCCAGGTACAGCGGTAGGTGCCGGTCGCGGTGGCGTATTCGACCTCCGCTGCGCAGTCGGCCGCCTGCCGATGCATGATCTCGTTGATGGAGGTACTGATCCGGGAAAGTCGGGGTGTCCTCCCGAAAAGGGCGAGGCTGACAGCATCGAGGATCGTGGTCTTTCCCGCCCCGGTGGGGCCGGTGATTGCGAAGATGCCGTCGTCACTGTAGGCAGGGTGTGAGAGATCGATCACCCACGTCCCCGCAAGGGAGTTGAGATTTTTCAGCGTGATCTTCAGGATCTTCATGCGCACTCCTCCTTATCGTCCGGTGAAAGGCTGATCGTGTCAAGGACTTCCATGAATGCCTCCATCAGCGTCTCCCGCTGGTCGGCCGGGACCGCAGCATCGTCCATACAGCGGGAGAAAACTTCCGCTTCGGTCAGCCGGGCAAGGTCCTCGCAGTTCTCTCCTGACTTGAGAACCAGCGTTGCAAGGCGTGCATCGGTGACCCGGAGCACCTCGATGGTGCTTCCGGCGGTTTCCTGTGCCACCCATCCCATGAGATCACCGGGAACCGCATCTCCCTCGTAGATCACCTCGGCCCAGACAGACTCACCGGTAAACTTCAGTGCAGCAAGAGCGTCCGCAATAGCAGGCATATCGCCCCGAATGGTAGCAAGCCGGCGAAAGCAGGGGACGGGTACGCTCTCGATGACGGGAGGGAGATCCCCGCCGACACTGACGATGACGACCTCCTTTCGCTGGTCGGCCTCTCCAAAACCGACAGGGACAGGCGAACCTGAGTAGCGGACCGTCCCGCGGCCGCCGACGGTCTGTGGGACATGGAGGTGGCCGAGGGCGACGTAGGCAGCCTCCTCGGCGAAGACGTCCGCCGCTACGCGGTCGAGCGAGCCTGCCAGCCGGTCACGGACGCCGTCGCCCTCGACGGTGATGCCGCCCGCCGCAAAGAGATGGCCTGTGAGGATCACGGGAACCTGTACCCCCATCTCCCGCTGCATCTCAACGGCCGCGGCCCAGACCTTCTGGTAGTGCCGCGCTATTCCCTTACGGATCCGTGCTGCCTTGTCGGCAATGGACTCACCGGGGGCTGATCGCCGGATGTCGCGGTCCCGGAGATACGGGACGGCGCAGACGACGAGTGCGGGGCGGCTATTGCCGTCCGGGAGGACGATGATGCGCCCGGGTTCGTCCCTTCCCGCAGAACCTATGACATGGATATCGAGTGCCTCGAGGAGGTGCCGGGGGGCCTCGAGGAACGCTGGTGAGTCGTGGTTGCCGGCGGTGATGATGATATGGCGGCAGCCTGCTTCTGCGGCGGCCTTCAAAAACCGGTAGTAGAGGGTCTGCGCCCAGGCAGGCGGGGTGCCGTTGTCGAAGATATCCCCGGTGACGAGCAGGACGTCCACGTCTGTGGCTGCAATCACCTCTGTCAGCCACTCAAGAAAAGCGGCCGACTCCTCATCACGCCGACGGCCGCAGAGCGTCATCCCCAGGTGCCAGTCGGAGGTATGGAGGACCTTCAGACGAACACCCCCCGGGTGCAGGTCCATGTGCGGCGGAGTGTGGGGAGAAGGGCGCTCTGGGGAAATCCGGCAGAACTATCAAGGAAAAATGATGTGAACGGTATGCCGGCAGAAGCCATAGAGCGAATTAGCCGGCAGTTCGTGAAGAATACTTCTCCTGCAGCGTGAAACTGTCCCTTCCGGTTCGGGGACGCCTGCGATATGGCGGTTGGATGCATGTGCGTCTGATGAAAGTTTGTCCGCTGCGCATTATGCCTCTGTCGAAGTGTTGGCGAGGGGGAAGGGAGGCCCTGATACTCATCAGTTGAATTCAAAAGAATTATTCACTACTCAGGTGTCCGGAAATGACCGGTGAGGACCATTCATAGATCCTTGCGCATGCATCGGAACAGTCAGTCTCGTCCTCTTCCTCACGGCGGCATCATCAGCTCGCCCCGCCGGATGAATTCCCGATAGCACCGGGCGCATGTCCATGCATCGGCAGGTGCGGAGAGGTGGCCGGGAATGCCTTCGCCAAAGAGGTTCCAGTGGAGTTCCAGAAGTCCGGGCCATCTGCCACCCAGGGTTTTTTGGAGACTTGCCGCGGATGCAGCGGTTTTCATGGTGCAGATACGCCGTATTTTACCGAAAGGGGATGCCATCCTCAACCGGTGGTATTCGGCCTCCAGAACAGAGAGATCGAATGAGAGATTATGGCCGACGATGCAGTCTGCCTCATGGAGTGCTGTAGCGCACCTTTCCAGGACATTACCTATGGGATGCCCTTTGCGGATCGCCTGTTCCTTCGATATACGGTGTATCATCGTTGAGGAACGGGGAGTCCGAAAGGATTCCGGTCGGATGCGATAGCATTCGGAGGAGAGCGGCACCCCTCTCCCGTCGCACATAATCCATGCCAGCTGGACCAGCCGGGGAGGGGGGCGCCCCCGTTCCAGGAGGCCGGTCGTCTCGGTATTGATGACCAGGGCTGTCCTGAACGACATACTGCATCCTCACGCTCATGGCATTTATTTTCTTCGACCCGCAGGGGGATATCCTTCGGTGATGCCCCCGCCATCTGTCGGCTGAATCCACGAAACTACCTGGAAATATTCATCGCCTCATGCGTCAATTTCATGATATTGTGTTTTGGGGAAGAGGCGTGCAATGACAGAAAAATCACAAAAACCAGCTGATACAGGAATTCAAGGGGATACGAGGAGCATCAGGGATACCGTGCGGGAGAAGTATGCTGCGGTTGCGGAACGCGAATGCGGCTGCTGCTGCGGCGGGCCCGACCCCGACGCGATCGCAGAAGCCCTCGGGTACGATGATGAGGACCTCGAAAAGGTGCCGAATGGTGCCAACCTTGGCCTCGGGTGCGGGAATCCACTAGCGCTTGCCGCCCTGAAAGGCGGGGAGACTGTGCTCGACCTCGGGTCGGGGGCGGGATTCGACTGCTTCCTTGCCGCCTACCGCGTCGGGCCGAAGGGGCACGTGATCGGCGTGGACATGACCCATGAGATGGTCACCCGGGCACGGGAGAATGCCGAAATAGCGGGGCTCGGCCAGGTCGAGTTCCGTCTCGGGGAGATCGAGCATCTCCCGGTCGAGGACGACTCGATTGACCTTGTCATCTCCAACTGCGTCATCAACCTGTCGCCCGACAAGGAGCAGGTCTTCAGGGAGGCCTACCGGGTCCTGCGACACGGTGGGAGCCTGATGATCTCGGATATTGTCGTCACCGGGGGGACACTCCCGGATAAGGTGCGCCAGTCGGCGGCGATGTATGCCGGGTGCATCGCGGGGGCTGTACCGCAGGAGGAGTACATCCGGCTCATGGAAGAGGCAGGCTTCCTGGAGATTGAGATACTGGAGTCCCGGCCCTATCCGCTGGAACAGACCGCCTGCTGCGCTCCCGGGGAAGAGCTCATCGAGGGGCTGACCCTCACCGAAGAGGAGATGGCCGCGGTCGGGGATGCGATCACCTCCGTAAAGATTCGTGCAACAAAAATGCTGAGGGAACCGCCGCAGGGCAGCGGTATCGAGCACCTCTGAAGGGTGCGTATGAGCGGCCAGGCCGGACCACCCATCTCTATTTTATTGATTCAGTTTGTTTCTTCGTTCCTTTCCGCGTCTTCGTCATCAAAGCTGAAGAGCTCGTCCACCGTCGTCTCCAGCTCCTTGGCTATCTGCCACGCAAGGCGCAGCGAGGGGGTATATGCCCCTTTCTCCAGGTGGACGATCGTCTCGCGCCTGACTCCCACCCGGCCGGCGAGATCCGCCTGCGTGATGTTATGGCGGGCGCGAAACTCCTTCATTCTTGTCTGCATATGCGTTCGCTCCTAAGCACTGCGATCAGTACCCTATGTCTCCCTTCCGGTACAGGTAGACCTGAAGGAGGCGGCCGCTGACACCGGTAAAGAGCATCAGCCCGACGAGGAGGATGCCGGGGTCCGGGTCGATGATTTCTGCGGTGGTCAGGAGGTAGAGAACCGCCATCAGCATAAGGGTCAGAAGCCACGACCACGAGAGGCCGGCGGCTCCTATCTTCTTCGTCCGTTCGTCCTGGATGTCCGGTTCTTTGCGCCACCTGCGTTGGACGAAGATAATGAATATCAGGACGGCGCCTACGTTGAGTAGGATGCTTCCCAACATAGAGAAGGCCGGTGCAAACATGAGCACGAGTGCCCCGGCGACGATGAGCCCGACGCCCATCCAGTTTTTCAGGGTATAATTCTGTTCTGTCATGGTTTCCCCTTATG
>JBFFLM010000054.1:0-7476 GCA_041554835.1 Methanogenium sp. | reverse complement strand
TGAACGCTTTTTTTAAGAAAAATATGCACCCGCACAGCGGTGCGACTGTTTCATGGAATATCAGCCGGTGGTGCCGGTGACGGCGGTGCCGGGAGAGGGGTCAGGTCCGGACGGTTGTCGTGCCCCCATGCGCCATGCACCCGACGGGACGGTGATCTCGAAGCATGCGCCCTCGCCCTCCGTTCCGGTCTCATGGATGGCAATGCCGGTGATCGAGAGGATCTCGCGGGTCAGAAAGAGGCCGAACCCGGTGTTTTTTCCGAACGACCGGTCGAATATCCGTTCCTTGATTTTGCCCGCGACTCCTTCCCCGTCATCGCGGATGGCGATGGTAAGTGCCCCGCCCTCTGCGGGGGGAGGCGTGATGCTCACCACCGCCGTGGAGACCCCGTCCCCGCCGTGGCGTGCCGCATTTTCAAAGAGGTTGTAGAACACCTTGCCCAGCAGGGGGTCGGCATAGACCTCACAGTCGGCCGCCTGCGGTTCCACCGAGACGCTGAGATGCCTGCCGGAGAGATGCCCCGCGGCCTCCGCTGCGACCATCCCGATATTCTGCCACGTGGGGGAATCCACGCCGAGGTCCTGGTAGTCGCGGGTGAAGGAGATCTGGTGTTCGATATTGACGGCCCCCTGTTCGATCATCTGGATATAGCGTGCAACCGGGCTCTCCGGCGTGCACGGCTCCTCCATCCGGATCAGTTCGAGGAGCATGGTGATGCCCTGGACCTGGTTGAGGATGTCGTGGCGGGTGATGTCGGCCATCAGGTTTATTTTCCGGTTCGCTTCGTAGAGGGCGTCCCGGTACCGCCGGTTCTCCGTGATGTCGTGGATGAAGACGATGGAGCCCTCCTGGCCGGTGACCCTCCCGGTGACGGGGGTAAAGGAGAAGTCATAGTGCCGCCCGGACAGCTTCGTCCGGATGGTATCGCCCGCCACCTCCATCGTTCCCTCGTGCAGGACGGCATCGTCAAATCCCCTCCAGAGGAGCCGTGCCGGTGCCCCGAGAATACGCTCCCGCGATGCATCGAAGATGGCAAGGGCCGCCTGGTTGATGTCGATGACCCTGCGGCTCTCGTCGAGGACGAGATAGCCTTCCTGGAGGCTCTCGACTGCGTTGTCGCGGGCGATCGGCAGAATGGCGAGGAGCTCGTGCATCACGATGATGTAGAAGAGGATGATGCCCGAGACGAGAAAGCAGAACGGCGTCGGGTCGAAGAACAGGTGAAAGGACCCGATGCCGGCGATGCCGACCACGTTGCCGGCGAAGGGGATGATATAGGCTGTGAGGAGGAGGGCCGTCTGGCGGCGGTACTCGGGATTTGAGCGCCAGTAGTGGCGAACCATCATGATGAGGGCCGTGAGGGTGAGCACGTACGCATAGGCGATCTGGACGGGGAAGAGGGGCCCGTGGGAGAAGCTGAGATGGGGAAACGGCCCTGTCTCCACCATCGCCATGCCCGCATAGTAGAGGTGATGGAAGTCGTTGGTGGCTACGGCAAGGAGGATTGCGGCGGGAATGGCGATTACGAGGGCGACGTTTTTCCAGGAGAGCCACGGCTCGTTGCCGGTGTACTTGACGGCAAAGAAGAAGGCGCTCAGGATGACGAGCTGGATGCCGATATATTCGGCCTGGACAAGGCGGTACTGGAGGGCGGCGTCTTCGATGCCCAGCTGTAAGGCGTACACGAACGACCAGATGAAGACTCCGGCCATCATGATGACGAAGATTCGTGCAAGGGCGGCAGAACGATGTTTCCATCCCTCCATGGCGAGGATGAGGGCGATCCCGGTATTCAGGAATAATGCTATAATTAGCGGAACCGCAGCCTCATATGCCGGCCATGTCATCGAACTCCCCCGAAATCGAAAATGGTGACCGACCGTGGCGATCGGATATACCTCTGTTACCGTTGGATTTGCCGCATAATAATTGCACCGAATCTGCTTTTTGGTGTCCCGGAAATCAAAAAAACGGGGGGGTGGTGATCTTTTCACGGGCAGGGGGCCGACCGGCAGCATGATGTATATCGCCTCAGAACAGACTACCATGAAAGACCGTCACTGGATCCTTGCCTTTGCCCTCTCCCTCATCTTTGCCTCGGGGCTGCTGTACGCCCTGCACTTTGAGATCTTTCATGACCTCCATCATATCGGGGTCTTCTTCCTGCACGAACTGGCATTTCTCCCCCTCGAGGTGCTGATCGTCACCCTCATCCTCCACCGTCTGCTCGAATACCGCGAACGCAAAAACCGGCTCGAGAAGATGAACATGGTCATCGGGACCTTCTACTCCCGCGTGGGCCGGCGGCTCATCCGGTGCTTTTCCCGTGCCGACCCGAACATCGGGACCGTCAAAAGCGACGTCATGCTCTCCGATGCGTGGACGGACGAACGGTTCGGCGAGGCGCTCCGGGACCTCGGCCGCTATGACTACCGGGTGGCGATCTGCACCATCGATCTCGAAGCTCTCAGGGCATTTCTCATGGAACAGGAGGACTTTCTCGTTCGGCTCCTGGAAAATCCCGTGCTCCTCGAACACGAGGAGTTCACCGGTCTTCTCCAGGCGACGTTTCACATGACCGAAGAGCTCACGCACCGCGAGGACTTCGGTGTCTGCCCGCCCCCCGACATGAGCCACCTCGAAGGGGACATCAACCGGGTCTACGGCATGCTCATCACCGTATGGATACGCTACATGCAGTACCTGAAGAGAAACTACCCGTACCTCTTCTCCCTTGCAATGCGGACGAACCCCTTCGACGAAGCGGCGCCCGTGATGGTGCTGGAATAGGTGGCGGAACAGGTGCCGGAACAGGGCCGGGTTCATCTTCCCGGTCCCTTCCCATGGTCCCTTCCCGTGGTCCGTCCCGGCCATGACAGGGGGAGTCTCCCTGTATCCCTCATTCTTTGGCGGTCCGGGCTTTTCTTCAGGCAGACCCTGCAGTGTTGCGGCCTCCGACCGGTGACGGGAGAGCTGCTTCCCGCCGCAAAACGCCATGACCGGAATGGCAGAGCCCGTGTGTTTCGGTGTGCAGGACCCTCGCATTTCCAGTGGAGTGACAAAAAAACACCGATATCGTATCAAAGAAGGGAAATACCGTAAATTCCGGTTTAAATAAGAAACGAGCGGGGAATCGCCCGAATCATTTCCGGTGGTTTTTAATAGTAGACTGACCTTCTGACACTATCTGCTCGTGCCCCATTATGGGCACTGATGTCGGGGTTTGACGATGGAAGTACAGCGGTACCGGTGCAAAGTATGCGGCTATATTTACTCGCCGCTTCGCGGGGAACCCAGAAACGGGATTCCCGAAGGAACAAAATTCGAGGACCTCCCGGAGACCTACGCGTGTCCGGTCTGCGGGGCAACAGGGAAGGGAAAGATTGGCAAATGGGGATTTGTTCCCGTGGTGCCGACGAAATGGCGCTGCCGGATCTGCGGCTATATCTACGACAATGCACGCGGCGAACCCCAGAACGGCATCCCCGCAGGGACGAGGTTCGAGGATCTCCCGGATGATTACCGGTGCCCGGTCTGCCTCGGCGACCCGAAGGTCACCGAATACTATGGGGATGTGCGAAAACAGCAGTTTGAACCACTTGATTTTTGAGTAATCGCGCAATCGGTCCCTGAGACACCGGACGCTGCGGCACTTATTTAAAGTGCCGTTCACCAATCCTTTTTCAAAGCCGGACCGGTGCTGACCATGCCATGGTGAGCCCGGACGGACGACCGGATGGGCAGGGCAGAGATGGGTAAGGAATATTTCACCGACCTGAAAAAATTCTTCTGGGACCATCACCCGGAGAATGATGACTGGTACATCGTCTTCTCCACCGCCGGCGCCCTTATTCTTCTGATCTGGTCCCTCTCCCAGAACCTGACCAGCGTCTTTCCCCACATCCTTGACCTCCCCATCGCCGTCGTTGCCGGGAGGTACCCGAAGCGGGCCGTTCCCTTTGCCGCAGGCACCAGTGTGGTCTATCTCGGGCTCTATGCCATGTTCATCGAACCGCTCTTTCCCTCTTTTTATAATGCCAGTGCCCGGTGTCTGGTGTTTTTCCTCGTGGCCATTGCGGTCTCGTATTATGCACGCAGGTATACGGCTTCACAGGAGGAGTATTACAGTCTCTTCGACAATCTGGCGGAGTCCGCCTATCTCTCGGAGTCCAGGCCGGATGGAAGTCCCGGCAGGATATTCGAGGTCAACGACATGATGTGCCGGCGGCTCGGGTATGAGCGCCGGGAGCTGATAGGCATGGAGCTTGCCACGCTCATCGCCCCCGAATACCGTGATGCGGTAGAAAAAAACCTGGGAAAGGTCATGGATAGTGGGTATCTCACCCTCGAATCCGCCCATATCTGCAGGGACGGGTCACGTATTCCGGTGGAAGTGAAGATCCATATCTACGACGCTCCCGGGCGGGGGAAGGTCATTCTCTCGGTTGCCTCCGATCTGACCGAACGAAAACGCCGGGACCGGGCACTGAGGCTCCAGCGCGATACCGCCTTTGCGCTGAACCGGGCCGTCTCGGTGGATGAGGTTGCCTGGGAATCCTCCGCCGGCGCCAGAAAGCTTGCCATGGTCCCCTCCTCGGGGTTCTACCTGCTCGACGAGCAATCCGGGGAACTCCGGCTCCGGTACTCCGAGGGGGTACCCCCCGGATTCCGGGAGACCAATGCCGTATTTTCGGTGGAAGCACCCGAACTTGCCGGACTGCCGAAGGGAAAGGCGCTCTACTGCACCTTTGGCGATCTCCATGCCTTCGGTGCGGTAAGCACCAGCCCGCTGCCGTTTCGGGGGGTTGCGGTCCTTCCGGTGATGGCAGGCGAGGAGCTGACCGGCCTCATTACGCTCGCATCGATGGACGAGGAAGAGATTGAACCGCTCATCCGGCCCCATTGTGAGGGCATCGCCGCCCAGGCAGGCGTTGCCATCGGGCGGCTGCGGGCCGAGGAGGGGAGGCGGAGAAACGAGGAGTCGCTCAGGGCGCTGGTGGACTCGATGGATGAGGTGCAGGTGCTCGTCGGGACCGACGGCATCATCATCGAGGCCAACGAGGCACTTGCCCGGATGTTCGGGATGAGCAAGGAGGCGCTCACCGGCACCTGCCTCTATGGCCTCTTTGCGGACGACCCGGCGATGAGCGCGTTCCGGAAGGAGAGGATCCGGGAGGTTGTTGAACGGGGCGAAGCGGTCGCGTTCAGTGATGAACACCATGGCCATTTCTTCGACCATATCTGCTATCCGGTAACGGATGGACAGGGAAATATCTACGCCGTCGGTCTCCTCTCCCACGACGTGACAATAATCAGGGCCGAAGAGGCCGCCCGTGCCGAGGCGGAGGGCATCTACCGGATGGTCGTGGAGGCGATAAAGTTCGGGCTCTTTGACTACGACGCCCTGAACCGTTCCTTCACATTCTCCCCCGAGTGGTACCAGCAGCTGGGGTACGAGCCTTATGAGATGCCCGAGTCGTATGAGACATGGGCCGCCCTCCTGCACCCGGACGAGCGTGAGGCGGTCATCCGTCATTTCGAGAGAATCCTTGAGACGGGCGATGTCTACTTCCAGGAATACCGGATGCGGCGAAAGGACGGGTCGTGGGCCTGGATCAAGTCCCGCGGCAGGGTGATCGCAAGGGACGCAGACGGGAACGCCCTGCGGATGGTGGGTGTCCATACCGACATCACCCCCTGGAAACTCTCGCAGGAGAAGGAGAAGGAATCGGCGCTGCGCCTCAAAAAAGCACAGAATATTTCCCGTATCGGCTACTTTGAATACGATCCGGTCACCGACCTCATCGATGCGGACAGGATGACGCAGCGCCTCTTCTGGGAGGCCCAGGCCATCGAGTCGGCCGGAATAGCTGATTTCCTTGCCGTGGTCCACCCGGACGACCGCAAAAAAATTGAGGACGGATTCTTACAGAAACTCGAAAACGGAGGGTCATTTGACCATACCTGCCGCATGAGGACCCCCTCGGGGGAGACACGGTGGGTGCATCTCATCGGCGACAGTCAGAAAGATGACAGTGGCAGGGTGCTGCGCCTCATCGGGACCATACAGGATATCAACGATATACAGGAGGCCCGCGAACGCCTCGTCCGCACCCAGCATGTGGTGGATCACTCTCCCGAGGCGATCCTCTTCGTCAGAAACGACGGCTCGATCTTTTACGGCAACGAGACCGCCGTCCGTTCGTTCGGCCGCCGCGGGAGCATCTCCGGGCTTTCGATCTTCGACATCAACGTGGAGATCGACCGGGACATCTGGGAGGAGCACTGGCGCCTTCTTACCGGGCAGCACGTCAGCACCTTCGAGACACTCTACCAGCATCGTGACGGCACGGTGTACCCGGTGGAGAGCACCTGGGAGTACATTCAGACGGACGACCAGGAGTTCGGGTGCGTCTTTGTCCGCGATATCAGCCCGCGCCGGAAGATCGAGGCGGCGCTTCGCGAGAGCGAAGAACGCCTCTCCCTCGCCGTGGGAGGAGCCCGGCTCGGGATATGGGACTGGAGGATATCCACCGGCGCGGTTCTCTATGACCAGCAGTGTGCGGAGATCCTCGGGTACAGGCCGGATACCATCCCGGGGACCATCGACGGGATACGCCAGCTCTTCGACCCTGCGGACCGGCATTTCATCGATGAGATACGCCGGGACCTTGAGACCGCGGACGATGCAGGGACCATTGAGTACCGGATGCGGGGAAGGGACGGGGTGCTGCGATGGATCCGGTCGCATGCGGTGATTCTCGAACGGCGGCCGGACGGAAAACCGGAGCGGGTCATCGGCACCAATCTGGATATCACCGCTCATAAGGAGGAGTCCCTGCGGCTCGAAAAGAGCGAGGCCGAGCTCTCCGAGGCCCAGACGATCGCCGGTCTCGGGTACTGGGAGTACGGGAAGAACGGGAGGTCCCAGTACTGGTCGGACCGGGTGTTCGAGATCTTCGGCATCCCCCCCACGGCGGACGGGTTGATCGCCGCGGAGCGTTTCCTGGCCATCCTGCACCCGTCCGAGCGTGATGAGGTGGTGCGCCGGTTCTTTGAGTCCATCCGGGCACAGGAGGATTACGAACACACCTACCGGATCATCTGGCCGAGCGGGGAAATTCGGCATGTGCATGAACGCTGTCACCACACGTATGACGACGACGGGGGCTACGTCTCGTCCCTCGGGACCCTCATCGACATCACTGATCTCAAACGGGCGGAGACGGCCCTTCGTGAGAGCGAGCAGAAGTTCCGGCTGCTTGCGGAGAACGCCATCGTCGGTATCTACATCATCAGCAGGGAGCGGTTCCTGTACACGAATGAAACGATGGCGGCGATGTTCGGGTACACCCTCGATGAACTCCGCAAAAAGGCCCCCCTCGATATCCTCGTCCCCGGCGATGCCGATATGGTCGCCGGGTATATGCGGGACCTTGCGGAGGGGGCGATCGCCACGATCCATTTCGAGTCCG
>JBFFLM010000053.1:0-7495 GCA_041554835.1 Methanogenium sp. | reverse complement strand
CTGCCCGGCTCGATCACTGCCGAGGTTGGGCCGCGTCAAACCTGGTGGCTCGCCACCGTGCTGGCCACACTGGCGGGGCTTGTCGTCGCCACCTTTGGCCGCGGCGTACTGCCCGTCGCCGCGGGTCTCGTGCTGATCCTCGCGCCGCACATCCTGCCGGTGGCCATCCTGATGGCATTTCTCGGTGCACCGGCCTTCATCTATCTCCTTCTCCGGGGGCATTCCAGATGATCCTGACCATCAACGGGGTAGCATTCCAGTACAACAGCAGGAAGGTCCTGGAGGACATCTCATTTGCCGTCCGGCCCAATGAGGTGCTGACCATCCTCGGCCCGAACGGCGTCGGAAAGACGACACTTCTCAAGTGCATCAACCGCATTCATCACCCGAAGGCGGGCTCCATTCTGGTCGAGAACGAGGACATCATGAAGGTGAGCCTCCCGGAGGTCGCAAAGAAGGTGGGTTATGTCCCCCAGCACTGCGAGAAGGGACGCCTGACCGCCTACGACGCGATCCTCCTCGGTCGAAGGCCCCATATCACGTGGAACACCTCCGAAAAAGACCTGAAAATGGTGGAAGCCGTGATCCGTCGACTGCATATGCAGGACCTTGCCATGCGCTACATCGACGAGATGAGCGGCGGCGAGCTCCAGAAGATCTCCATTGCACGTGCCATCGTCCAGGAACCCAAGCTCCTCCTTCTTGACGAACCGACGAGCAGCCTCGACCTGAAGAACCAGCAGGAGATCCTGAGGATCGTCTGCGAGGTGGTAAGGACCCACCAGGTCTCGGCCGTCATGACGATGCACGACATCAACACGGCACTGCGCTTCTCCGACCGATTCCTCCTCCTGAAGGACAACGTGATCTTTGCCACCGGCGGCCCGGAGATCATCACACCAGAGACTATTTACGAGGTCTACGATGTCGAGGTGGAGGTGGAGATGCTGAAGAGCGGCCCTGTCGTGGTGCCGGTCTGCTAAGACGACGGTGCCATCTCCCGGTATTGGACGGACCGGGGATTACCCTTTTATTCAGGGCACTATAGCGCAGCGGCGATCCAACGTCACCTCTCTGCTCTGACAGAGTACATCCCGTTCCCACAAGGCGGGGCATTCTGGTGCAATGCTATGTTTTCCCGGATATCGACCCGGTAAAAAGAGTTATTTTTTGGAGACTTCCGCTTCACTGCATGGAACGCAGAGATATGTGCCGTCCCGTTCGACCGCCTTTGCCGGCATCACCGGTTCACCGCACCGGGCACAGATGACCGAGACCTGGACCTTTGCCTTCGGGATCTCCGGGGCGGGGATCATGGTGACGGAGAAGGCCTCGTCCAGTGGGGCATGGAGGTAAAAGTCGATCATCCGATCCTTCGACGCCTCGAAGATTGCCGTCTCTTCAGGGGTCGCAGTGCCGCCAAACACCTTCACCCGCGCAGTCCAGCCCTCGGGCTCTCTGGCATCCATGGAGGATTCGGGACGCACCGCCACCCGTACGGCCTTTCCGGTCGCCCGGTTGAGAAATGCAAAGGCCTGTTTACCGTAGTCATGGATGATCAGGTTCCCTTTCCCGGCGGTGCACCCGGCGACGAACTGGATGCCGTCCACGCCACAGGCATCGGTCTCCGCGATACAGACGAGGTCTTCATCCTCGGCCCGTCCGGCACTGAGCACCTCGCGTGCGATGACGGCTGCACGGACTCCGATTGCAAGCCCCGGACAGCTGTGGCCGTGAAAACCGACCGCGTCCTGAAATATCCGGTCAATATCATTCATTACGAATATCTTGGTGGTGATGAGGGATATGCGTTTGTTCCTCCTGCAGCGCCCCCGCCGTCGGAGACGGAAGGAGGCGGCAGAAGAGGGAAAGAAAAGAGACCAGTGAACGACTAAGAGGCCTTTACCCCCCTCCTCAGGATCCAGCACAGGCGACCGGCGCTGCCCATTCGATGAGGATGATTATGAAAATGAGAATTTCACGGGACAGATCATCATCAACCAAAACGTTTGATTTCATTCCTGTCTGATCCGGAGGGAGGGATACAATAAAATAAATATGAGCCGTTGACGATCTACACCGTCGACGTTACATCCTTGACAATCCCGAGTACGTACTTGAGATCGCCGGAGGATGAGAAGAGGGGCACCTTTTTGATGCGGACAATCCGCTCGCCCTTGCCGGAGATCGTGCAGGCCATCGCATCAGTCTCGAACTCCTGCCGGGTGGTAATCGCCTCGTTATCCCCCGTTGCAAGCACCCGGCAGAGGGCGGGCGGGAAGATCTCGACACATCGTCTCCCGGTCACAAGATCCGAATCGGCGCCGAAATTTTCCCGGAATGAACGGTTAAAAAAGATGATATTATGGGTCCGTGCCTCGGTTACGAAGACCATCGCAGGGATATTCTGGAGAATGGAATGGAGAAATGTCTTCCACTGGAGGACGCGGCGTGAGGCGGCACGCCGTTCGGAGACATCACGGCAGACCGACCGGAACCCGGCGAGGCTTCCCAGCTCATCAAACTCGGGAGAGATGCTCGCCTCCACATCGATCGTATGCCCCTCACGGTGGCGCATCGCAACCGTGACAACTGCCCCCCCGTTGCCCTCCCCGACCACATCGGTCAGGCGGGCGATGACCTTCTCATGCTCACCGGGAAGGAAATAATCGAAGATATTTTTCCCCATCAGCTCATCAGGGGCATACCCGATGATGCGCTCTGTCCGCGGACTGGCATAGGTGAAGGTCCATTCTGCATCGATGATCCAGATCGCATCGTTTATCTGCTCCACAAGAGCGCGATATTTCTGTTCCGACTCCCTGAGCGCCTCCTCTGCACGCCGGCGTTCGGTTATGTCTTCAAGCATAACCGTTACCCCGGGGATGCCGGAGTTGAGGACCGTCGGGATGATCTTCACCCGGTAGTAGAGTTCCCCGTCCACCCGGACATACCTGAGTTCATCGGCCGACTCGGTCCCCTCCATCGCCTCACGAAGCCGGGCGGTGATCAGGGGATGATCAAACGCAACGAGGGCGGAGTCCCGCATCGGTATCCCGCAGATGGCCGCACGCTCCTCCTGCACGAACCGGCAGAGGGCGTCGTTGGTCTCCACCACGACGAAGTCGCGGTCGAGGACAAAGACCATGTCAGAGGCAAAGTTCATCATCGAAGAGATGGGCACGCGCTGCGAGAGGTAGAAGACCTTGGCTTTGCCGTAGGTCTTCATCTCCACCTGTCCCGAGATCAGCAGCATATCGAGATAGCGGGAAACCGTATTCCGGTTGACCGATATTTCCCCGGCAATGTCGGAAACCGACATTCCTTTCGGGTTAGCTTTGAGGATCTCGAGAATCCGGGATAATTCTTCAGGAAAGTCGCAGCCCATAGTTCAGCAAATATTGCACACCTCATTTATTATAGATTTCGTTGATGCTTTGTACAACGCAAGGTCACAATGCTACGTCCAATGCAAGGCGTTAGACAAAAGTATTATATATGTATGACTCATATCTATGATCAGTACCAGTCCAAAGCGGCTGGGAACCGATACCATACATCATTCCAGCGAGGTCTTTCACCTACACCAACCAGGAATGACACGGAGACGGCCACCCACCGGGGCCAATCCGTACCCACCTCCTGAACCAGTGAACCAGGGATGGTCGGGGGCACTCCAGCACACCACACCTCTCAACAACATGCAACACGCAACACCAACACACGTACCACCATAATCAATCACAAGGAACCGCCCCCGACAACTGCACCAATCCCCCCATGAGTGTGATGCCATATCACCTCACACCAATCCTTCTGCAAATTCTTTACCTGAGCAGAGCGCTTTTTCCCCTCTCTTCATCCCGTAAACCTGATCCACATCGATGCAGGACCTTCTGTATCGCGCACCACGACATCTTCTGCGGCACCAGACTCTCTGCCCGATTTTCGGTCAAAATTAATACCGCAGAGATCTCTTCACGCTCTTCTCATCGGCGATTGATCCGTTTTCTGATTAAATACAGTGAGGCAAGGCTAAGCGTTGGGAAGACAAAAGAGACGGAGCGAACCGAAAAAAGGCACGATTCTAATTTCGGGAAAGGAGATTTTGATACTCACCGTTCTACCGCTTCCGGTACCCCTCGAGTTCGATGAGGCGGATATCGATCTCCTCAAGCGTATTTTTGGAGGCGGCAAACTCGCGCTTCATATCCTGGGAGATGCCCCCCTCCTCCTCGGTCACCAGGGCCATCCGTGCGACGGTCGCCTTGAGGGAGGCGCAGAGGTCGCCGACCTCGCCGATGATCTTTTCCGAGGTCCTGAAATCACGAAGGATCTTTTCATACCGGTGGACGGCAAGCTTCTCGTCGGAGATATTTCGTATCTGGATTCCGACGCTGTCCAGCACCCCGTTGGTGGACGAATAGGGCATATACTCGAGGGCAAAGACCGCTGCCCCCGTGGTCGTCTTGACCGCCTTCTCGGTGGCAAAGCTCCGGGCATCATTGATGATCTCCTCGATGATGCCGGCATCACCGATGAAAAACTCCGGCAGCGCCCGGTGCAGGCCGATGCCTTCTTCCGGTGCATCCCTCCCGAAATACCGGCAGAGGCGGGCAAAGGCATCGTTGAATGAGGTGATGGAGAGATCACCGGTGACACTGACGAAGGGCGGTCGCATCGCCCGGATGAGCGCGTCCGTGCTCCCGCCGGGTGCCACTGCTCCCCGGACCGGGATCGAGGCATGCGGCGGCGATTCTATGACAAAGGCGATCTCCATAATCCGGGTGCTCCCCTCTTCACGTATCAGACCGGTGGAGAGCATCATCGGGAGGCGTTCACCCTGCTTTGTGCGGATATTGATCATGGACGGAAAGGAGATCATCGATCCCGCGTGCTCGGAGGAGACGAGAAGCTTCTCCATCAGGGTGTCCCTGCCGGGGATGGTGACCCCGAGGGCGGTGAAGACCTGCGTGCCCTTCACCTCTTTGAGGGTATAGCCGGTCAGCCGTTCCGCCTCGAGATTCATACGGATAATACGGCCCCGCGGATCGGCGATGACCACTGCCTCAGGAATAATATTGAGGGCCGAATCCACCAGATCGTGCGCATCGTCCTCCATTTTGGACCGGACCCGGTGTTTGTGGATGGCCATCTCGATGTTGGAGTAGAGGTCACGCTCGTTGAAGGGTTTGATGAGGTAGCCGTACGGGCGGGAACGGATGGCGCGGGCGAGGGTCTCCTTGTCGGAATGGGCGGTGATGAAGATGACCGGAATGTTGAAACGGGTGGAGATCTCTTCTGCAGCGGTAATGCCGTCAACATCTCCTTTCAAGTGAATATCCATCAGTACGATGTCAGGATGAGTCTTTTCGGCGAGGACGACGGCATCCTCCCCGCGAAATACCGTTCGCAGCACTGAATATCCAAGGTGCTCAAGCGTCTCCTTGAGCTCCATTGCAATGATCGCCTCATCCTCTACTACCAGTATCTTCCGTTTTGGCATGCCTCACCCCGGAATTCCGGGAAGCGCGGGTGCACCCGCCCCCCGGAAGCCTGTTCAGAGAATACTATCTCAGTAATCCAGATAATAATTGGCATTGACTGTGCTCAGAGGGAAAACGGGCTTTTCATGAGAGAAGGGAGGTGTTCTACTGCCCCGGTGACGATCGACGACTCCTCAAGCATGAGATTGACCCGTTCGTGTCTCCCGGCGCGGCGAAAGTCAGTCCTGATTGAAAACACCGGAATGCCCATCGCAGAGGCGTACCCCATCTCCCAGGCTGTCCCGGAATCGGCGTCCGCCCCGTCGATCACCGCGACGACCAGATCCGCCTGGGCAAGTGCCTCCAGGTTGTGGTCATAAATGGCCCGGGTATGATCCGCCATTCGTTCCGCCGAACTGTCCCCCGTATTCTGTGGCAGATGCACCCTGAACCAGTGGGCTTCCAGGATATCGGCCACCCGGCGGTTGAAATCACGTTCTGCTGCGGTAAAGAGCGGCGCGGCGAAATATACCCGGTACCGGGCAAAGTCCATGACATCGATGGCAGGAATCTCCGGAAAACGAGCCAGAAACGCCCCCCGTCCTTCCCGGCGCTGTTCATCGGTTTCGTACCATTGGTCGACTCCGCAGGCAGGCGACGAATTGACCCCCACAATGCAGACGGGGGGACCCAGCCGGGCAATCAGTTCGCGGACCTCTTTTTCGGCATCATCACAGACGGCAGCAAATCCGGGGGTATCCAGCCGCCCGCGGTAGGGGCCGGGTGGTCGGGGTGTGCCAAGGTAGGTGGTCTCCGGACAGGGGAGAGGGACGACCTCCACCCCGAACTCACGGCAGCGGTCGAGCGTCGCCTGGAACGCCCTGAGATCGTCTTCATGCGTGATCCCGTCCGCACGGAGGGACGGATCGCATATGCAGGGGCTGACAAGGACATACATTGATATTGCTATTGTTCCCATCCCATGTAAGATTCATGATACCTCTGCTTGCCTACCGCGACAACTCCTGCGACCCGAAGAAGTGCTCGGTGAAAAAACTCGGCCGCCTCGGGTACGTAAAGGTGGTCGATTCCCTCAGACAGATCCCAAAATCAAGCCTCATCCTCGACCCGAATGCGCAGCAGGCCCTCTCCCCGGCGGACCGCGGCGTCCCGTCGATTACGGTGCTGGACTGTTCGTGGGAGGTGCTCGACGATATCGTGGTGCGGACCTGGCCGCTGCGCCGGGCGCTTCCCTTCCTCGTCGCCGCAAATCCCGGCCATTTCGGACGCCCCTGCATGCTCAATTCGGTCGAGGCGCTTGCGGCCACCCTCTGGATTCTCGGGGAGCAGGAGCAGGCGACAGAGATCCTCGCCCGCTTCGGCTGGGGGCTGCGGTTTCTCGAGGTGAACGCCGAGCCCCTGCGGGAGTATGCCGCCGCCCGCGACTCGGCGGAGGTCGTCGCGATTCAGGAGTGCTATCTCTAAGGGAAAAAAAGGAAGGCTCCGGACGACATTTGCGGCAGAGGCTGCTGAATATTTTTATTTTTCCCTTTTTTTCGCAAAAGATTTAAGGAATGGCAAAAATCTCCTATTACTAACTACCTGAGGGTATATCGGGGGAAAAAGATGAAGACATGGAAAATACTGATGGGGATACTGCTGGCCTGCGTGCTGGTGATGCCGACGCCGGCGCCGATGCCGAGTGTGGATGTGGATGCGAACTGGACTGCCGGAGTGAAAGATCTCGGCGATACGGTGGATTATTCTGCTGTCTCCTTCGACAACGGCGGACGTGCACATATGGGGATTGCGTTTTCAGAAGGGGTAACATGGCATTTAAATTACGTGAATGAACTGCTATCCGGAGATTTCTCAATAGTGAATGGGCCGAGCGGACCGTCACTCTTGGGAGAAGAGCATGTGGTCGGCCCCGCAGGCGCCGTCTCCACCGGCGGGACGCAGTATATGAGCTACCTCTATACCGATAGCTCCCTCGTTATGAGTCAACT
>JBFFLM010000052.1:0-7504 GCA_041554835.1 Methanogenium sp. | reverse complement strand
GTCGGGGAGACAGTCGCGGGCTTCATCGGCCGGATGCACCGGGAAGGGATGAGCGTTACGGCGATTGCGGAGAAGACCGGCGTCGAGCGGCCGGTGATAGAAGAGTTGCTGGGCGGGGAGTAGGCCCCCGCCTCTTGCGATTGGTATTGGACGATACTATCGAATTATCATCACGTTGGAATTATCGCGCCGGCCCCGCGTCCTCGAAGCCCTGCCGCTGGCCGGTGCCCGCCTCTTTGACGAGCGCTTCGGGGTAGAGGATCAGCCGCACGGTATTGACGGCGTGCTCGCGGGACCGCTGCTCGGCGAGCCACGCAAGCTCCTTGTCGTCTTTGGCCTCGTCCTCGTGGACGAAGACCTCGATGATGTGGGTGTTCGTCATCAGCTGGCACTGGATGAGGCCCTGGGAGGCCTCATGGGCGCAGAGGCGGTCCTTCTCCTTGCCGCCCGGCATCCCGAGTGCCATCACGATGTCACAGCCCTCCTCCTCGATGAGCTTCTTGCAGGCCACGGGAAGATCCTTGATGCCGGGTACGGTCACCCGCAGTATTGCGACTGCTGCATGCCGCTTGAGCTCGTCCACGGCCGCAGCGCCCATATTGAAGCGGGCAAAGGTGGTGTCTGCGACGCCGACCTTCATTCGAAGAGCACCTCGCAGGCGGCCGATACCCCGTCACCCTCGGGGGTATAGCCGGCCGCGGAGAGTGCGCCCTGGACCATCGCAAGCGTTCCGAGGAGTTCGGGGGCGTTCGTTGCGCCCATCGTCCCGATACGAAAGATCTTCCCCTTCAGGTGGTCCTGGCCGCCGGAGAACTCGACGCCCATGCTCTTCACCCTGCCGCGGACATCCGCATCGGTGATGCCGGCCGGGTACTTCACCGCAGTGGCGGTGTTCGAATAGGAGTGCAGGTCGTCGAGGGTCGGGTACATCTCGAGCCCCCACTCGGCGACGGCCGCACGGCACGCGGCCGCAAGCATGCGGTGGCGGGTGATCCGGGCCTCCATGCCCTCCTCGAGCGCAATTTTGCATGCCTCGTGGAGCGCAAGGAAGAGGGGGACCGCCGGCGTAAACGGCGTCATGGACTTGTCCGCATTCTTCTTGTAGGCCGGAAGGTCGAAGTAGAAGGGCGGGTTTTCGCACTGCATCTCCCACGCCTTTGCCGAGACCGAGACCCCGGCGAGACCCGCAGGGGCCGCCAGGCACTTCTGCGATCCCATCACGGCGACATCCACGCCCCACCGGTCGGGCAGCACGATGTCGGCGCCGATGGAGGTGATCCCGTCCATGATGAAGAGCGCCCCGTGCTTTTTGGCCAGTTTCCCCACCTCTTCTGCCGGGTTCATGATACCGGCCGAGGTCTCGTTGTGGACCATCGTGACCACTTCGGCACCCTCCTCGAGCGCCGTTTCGAGCGCCGTCAGGGGCAGGGGTCTGCCGTAGTCCTCTGCCGCAAGGAGCGTCGCCTTGTCGGTGTAGCGCTGGGCGATGCGGTAGAGGCGGTCGCCGAACTTGCCGTTTGCCAGCGAGACGACGGAACGCTTCTGGCAGAAGTTGCTGATGGCAGCCTCCATCCCAGCCGTCCCGGAGCCCGTGATCACGAGGACGTCATTTTCAGTGCAGAAGATCTCCCCCAGCATCACGGAGAGCCCGTCCATGATCTCGCCGAATTCGGCACCACGGTGGTTGATGGCCTGCCGTGCCATCGCGAGGCGTACGCGTTCGGGCATCGGAACCGGGCCCGGCATCATAAGAAGTGATTCATTTTCCATACTGGCATCAGTGCCATAGGGGTTGACGAGGGAAGGCAAAATGGTTATCCTTCCGCCGCTCCCCGCAGGAGCCGTCCGCACCCTCCAGCGCCCGCGTGCCCGGCACCCGTGCCCCCATAAAAAACCATAATACCGGAACAGCATGATAGTAGTATACCATGGCTGATGTTGCAGTGATAGCGGGCTCGGCCTCCGACGAGGTGGTCATCAGAAAGGCGACCGCGGTCCTCGACGAGGCGGGCATCTCCTACGACGAACAGATCCTCTCCGCCCACCGGAACCCCGACGAACTGGCGGCGTATGTCCGGTCCTGCGGGGCACGCGTCTTCATCTGTATCGCGGGCCTCTCGGCGGCGCTTCCCGGCATGGTCGCCTCGATGACGGACAAACCGGTCATCGGGGTCCCGGTCTCCGGAACCCTCGGCGGGCTCGACGCCCTCCTCTCCATCGTCCAGATGCCCCGTGGCGTCCCGGTCGCCTGCGTGGGGATTGACAACGGTTCCAACGCGGCCCACCTCGCCATCCGCATCCTCTCCCTTTAGATAACCCATCCCACGGGCAGGGACGAACAGGATAGCCACGATGCCGGGCAGCCTCCTCTCACCCGTCAATTCCTTTTTTTGATTCAAGCACCCCAATCCCGCCGATACGACCGGATCCATGCCTGTACCTTCGGTGCAATCATGATTCAGCAGGTGAAACCCTTTATTTTCTTCATCTCCTATCCTATTGTGTGAACAGAAAGACGGGAGCGTGTCTTCTCCTTATGGCCGTTCTCCTCTGCATGACTGGTGCGGGGGTGCATGCCGCAGCACCCGAGGTCACCATCGGGGAAACCCACGTCCTCTATATCAGCTCCTACGCTCCCGGGTACTCGTGGAATGACGAGCTTACCGACGGCATTGCCGAACGCCTCGCAAAAGAGGGCGGAAGCGTGCAGCTCTCCGTCGAGCACATGGACACCAGGACGGCGAGTGACGATGCCCATTATGCAAACCTTCGCGCCCTCTACGCCCACAAATACGCCGCCCACCAGCCGGATGTGATCATCGTCTCGGACGACAACGCCCTCCGGTTCATGCTGGACAACGGCGATGACCTCTTTTACGGGGTCCCGGTCGTCTTTACCGGCATCAATGACCTGAATTTGATCGGACCGGATCTAGGACCCGGCTACACGGGGACCGTCGAGCGCCTCCCCGTCAGGGAGACGATCGATGCCGCACTCATGATCGACCCATCAATCACCGCCATCTACAGCATCACCGACACCACGCCGACCGGGACGGCCATTCGAAACCAGATCGACACTGCTCTTGCCACCTACAACGGGACCGTGAGCGTCCGTTACCCCACAGCGGATATCGACACGGCGGATGAACTGATCACCGACGTCCGCAGCCTCCCGTCCGGTACCATCATCCTGATCACCACCTACTCCCTCTTCGACGACGGTGGACGGCTCTACCATGTCGACCTCATCGCAGAGAGGCTGGCAGATGAGAGCCCAGTTCCGATGTACTCCACCGCATCGATCTTCAACGGAAGAGGTATCGTCGGTGGTGTTCTGAACAGCCCGTACCTGCTGGGGGTGGACGCTGCTGGCACAGCAGTCCGGATTCTTCAGGGCACGCCGCCTGCGGCGATCCCGGTGAACATGAACCCCGCGGGTGACCCTGTCTTTGACTACGCGGCACTCCAGCGCTTCGGCCTGGAAGAGAGCGGCCTGCCCCCCGGCAGCACCATTCTCAACGCACCGTCCACCGAGGTCACCTTCGAGCGTCACACCGTCATCGGCCTCGCCGCTCTGGGCGGCGCCCTTATCATCCTCGTATTCATTCTCGCCGTCTCCCACCGGCGGATTCGTGCCGTCAAAAACCTCCTCCAGAAGAGCGAGGAGCAGTACCGCTCCGTCGTCGAATCGCAGACCGAACTCATCACCCGCTTCCGCCCGGATTTGACGATCGTCTTTGCAAACGACGCCTACCTCCAATATTACGGCCTCAATAAGGAGGCACCCTCCGAAACGACATTACGGCTCCGCGTCCACCCCGACGATGAAGCGCGTGTAATGGACCATTTCGCCTCTTTCACTCCCGCAGACCCGGTCGCCACCATCGAGGAACGGGTGCTGATGCCCGACGGCGAGGTCCGCTGGCAGCAGTGGAGCGACCGCGCCATCTTCGATGATGCCGGCAGGGTGGCGGAGTACCAGTCCGTCGGCATCGACATCACCGATCGGAGGATTGCCGAAGAGGAGCTGAAACGGTCGCTTGCAGAGAAGACCATCCTCCTGCAGGAGGTGCACCACAGGGTCAAAAACAACCTCGCCGTAATCAGTTCGATGCTTGAAATGCAGGCAATGGGGCTCTCCGGGAACGAGGCTGCAGTGCTTCGTGAAGCCGAGGGGCGCATCCTCTCCATGGCGGCGGTGCATGAATCCCTCTACCGCTCCGAATCCCTGGAGGAGATCGATGCCCAGGAGCACTTCACCGCCCTCGCGGCCCAGATCGCCGGCCCCTTCCCCCATGCCGATACGGTCGGTATCCGGGTCGATGCGGACGGCTGCCGGCTGCCGATCAGCATCGCAATGCCCTGCAGCCTGATCGTCAACGAGTTCATCACCAATGCAATGAAATATGCTTTTGCAGGGAGAAGCGGAGGTACCATTACCATTATTCTCTCCTGCGACGAGAGAGAAGTATATCTGGAGTTCGCCGATGACGGGAACGGCATGCCGCCGGGCGATCCCTTCGGAAAGGCGGACTCGCTCGGCCTCAGGATGGTGAAGAACTTCGTTGAATATCAGCTCCGGGGAACCATCTCGCTGGGGCCGCCCCCCGGGACCCGGTGGCAGATTCGGTTCCCGGCGGCACGGCACCCGGCCGAAAGACGGGAAAGAGACAAATGACCATGAAGACCGAAACGTCACCGGGAAGAACCGTTGCAATCGTCGAGGACGAGGCGATGATAGCAATGCTGCTGGGCGAGATGCTCAGCCGGGAGGGCTACGAGATCGTCTGCCAGGCCGCCACCCCGGACGAAGCGGTCTCATGCATCCGTGCACATCACCCGGAGATCATCCTGATGGACGTCAACCTCGGTACGGAGAAGGACGGCATCGACGCTGCGATGGAGATCCGGAATTTTTCAGATGCATCCATCATCTTCATCACCGCCTATTCCGATGAGAGCACGACCCACAGGGCCGCACCGGTCGGCCCGAAGGCGTTTCTGACAAAACCCATACGCCGGACACAGCTCCTTGAAACCCTGAAAACAGGACTTGCCTGACAGCCCCGACCCCGAGCGTCAGGCACTATTTTACTGGCATGCCTCTTCTGGGGGGCAGATCGCATACATAAGGGAAGGACGGCCGCCGATGGAGAGCTCCTCCTCGAGTTTCATCCCCACCCGTTCGGCAAGTGCGACGGACGGCGTGTTGTCGGAGGCAGTATAGGCGAGCACCCGCCGGGCGCTGAAATCGTCGAGCAGAAACCGGATGAGCCGTTCTGAGGCCTCGGTCGCATAGCCGTTTCCCCGGCAGTCCGGCAGAAGTGCATAATAGATCTGGACATCCCCGTGGTCCCCGACCGTCTCATACCCGCAGGAACCGACGACGTGCCCCGTCTCCTTCTCCTCGATGCCAAAGGCACAGACGGGATGACTGGTGGCATACGAGTTGAGAATGACCTGAAAAAAGGCGGCAACCTCCTGTTCGGTCTGGTGCTCCTTGAGACCTGTCTGCCGGACGACCTCCTCGTCCGTCAGCAGGAGGGTGACACTGCCGAGATCTTCCTGCCGGTACGGCCTGATTCGAAGGCGGTCCGTCTCCAGTGCATTGGGGATGCCCGGCTGCATGACCCAATATATTTACAATATTCCTATATAGCCCCGCGGAAACGGGTCATGGGTATCGCAGCACGGTCCCGACGCCGGTCTCCTTCAGGGGCGTCTCCCGTGCAAGGGCGTGAAGGGCGGCAAATCCGGTGCAGTGGCATGCATGCAGCTCCTTCAGGTTCTCGTTTCTCAGGAACCGGGCGGTCTCCTGTATCCGCTGTTCATCGGCCCGCATCAGGTGCAGTCCACCGACGATATCGATGACCTGTCGTTCCCCGGTCACCTCCTTTGCGTACTGCACCATGTTGCAGATACCGGCGTGGGAACAGCCGGTCAGGATGACGAGCCCCTCCTCCGTCCTGCAGGCGATGGCGGAATCGTCGATGAGCGAATCGGGTACCGGTCCGTCCTCCCCCTCGATGATCGCATAGGGTGTCCACTCCTCGAAGGACAGGGTGCGGGGGACCTCTCCCAGAAAGACGATGTCGTCGGTGATCCAGAAGGGATCGCGTGTCGTCCGGACGGTCGCGGTGGTCCGGCAGACATCCGGGTGAATGAGGGGGCCGACATCTCCTGACTTCTTCGTCCGGCGGCGGCGCCACGCCCATGGGTGCGAGAGAATTGTCAGTTCGGACAGGGGCTCCCCCGCCGTCTGCCGTTCCGACCGTGCGGTCAGAAACGGCCCGAGGCCCCACGTGTGATCGTTGTGGCCGTGCGAGAGCACGATATACTCCGCCTCCATCGGATCGATATGCAGCTTGCGGGCATTCTGCAGAAATATGTCTGAGTAGCCGGTATCAAAAAGGATCGGGGTCTCCCCGTCATCAAGCCATGCACAGAATCCCGGTTCACCGAGCAGGTAATGGTCGGTGAGGGTCGTATTGTCGACCAGAATTGAAATCTCCATCAGAATGCCTCTCTTTTTAAAGATATGATCCGGCACCCCATGAAAGTTCCACTCGGGACAATACCGCAAACAGAAAAAAAGAGCGTGGTCCGGCCCTTACTGCCCGAAGAGCAGCCCGGTCAGGAACCTGATTGACTCCTCGGCAAACCAGAAATACCCCGCCACCGCCAGGATGATCAGCACGAAATAGACGACATAGCCGCCCTGCACGGGAGTCTTCCATGGGATCTCGTTGCGGTTCATCCGGTAGGATGTCCGGTACGCATCGTACATTGCATAGGCGATGATCACGAGGCCGGGGACGACATAGTACATCAGTCCCACAAAGGCGGCGACGAGAAAGAGCATCGCCTTGGCCATATCCCCGTTGTATATCTGCCCGAGACCGGGGATGATCGAAAGGGCCGCCGCCTTGACGGGGCTCTTGTATCCCTGCTCCTCGCAGCCCATCACGTTCTCGGCGGAGGGGCCACGATCGGCAGCTTCCTCGGCGAGGGGTTCGACCATCCCAGGGGGAACCGGCTCCGGTTGCGGCGCCGGCTCTTCCGGCTTCTCCGGGTACCCCAGATCCACGGCTGCCATCGGTGCCTCGGGGTCAGGGCCCCGGTCGGCGGCCTCCTCGGCAAGCACGTCGGGCATCACCTCGGTGGGCATCTGGCCCTGTTCATCATAGCCAAGGTCCTTCTCCTCCATCCCCTTCTCGGAGACGGGGCCCCGGTCGGCAGCTTCCTCAACCAGTTCTTCGGTCATCTCCTCCGGCATCTCCTCCAATTCGTCCCCGCCTTTCTGTCGTGATCCTTCCTCAGGCATATCATCACCATGCCGTAATACCATGCACCACTATATAACCATTTGTAGGAATTGAGCCCCATAACGGGGATTTGCGGGGGGGGTGTACCCCGGAAAACCACCTGATGATGTGCACGAAAAAAGAGGCGGGACGGAGAAAAAAACAGTCTTCATTATACGGAGAAGAGGGAGAGCATC
>JBFFLM010000051.1:0-7508 GCA_041554835.1 Methanogenium sp. | reverse complement strand
CATCGCCCATGCGATGAGCGTGGCAACCCAGGTCGCGGATATTCTCTACCCCCAGACGGATGCCGGTCCGGCACCCACCATCGTCCCGGTCGGCCTCGACCAGGATCCCCACATCCGTCTGACCCGTGATGTGGCATTCAAACTCAGGATGTTTACCGTCGAACAGCGGGACGGATACGTCAGCGTGCGCTCGAAGAATGCCCCCGAGGCAGCCCTCACGGCGGTCCACACGGCGTTTGGAGGGTCAAAGAAATACGAGGGGCATGTCGATATCAGGGGGGCGGCCTACGATGAGGTCAGCACCCGCGTTCGTGATATCGAGATCGCCCACGGCGGCTACGGGTTCTACAGCCCGTCAGCGACCTACCACTACTTCATGCCGGGTCTGCAGGGAGGCAAGATGTCCTCCAGCGTCCCGGATAGCTCATTCGGGTTCTGCGACCCCGACAAGGAGATTAAAAAGAAGGTGATGTCTGCACTCACCGGCGGCAGGATGACCCTTGAGGAGCAGAAAAGGCTCGGTGGCGAACCGGACAAGTGCTCGGTCTACCTCCTGAATCTCTTCCACATGTGCGAGGATGACGGGGAGCTCGCGGAGATCCACCGTGCCTGCCGTGCTGGCGAGCTGATGTGCGGCACCTGCAAGAAGGCAACCTGGGAGCGGGTGAGAGAGTTCCTCACGGAATTCAGGGAGAAGATGGACGAAGTAGAACATAAGGTGGATGGAGACTGATGGAAGAACTAACCTACAATGAAAAACGGCTGATGGTCGTCCTCAATACGGTATCTGAGGCAGAACCCGCCGTTATCGCCGGCGAACTGAACACCACCGAAGAGGCAGTGGTCCAGTTTGCCCATCTCTGTGCCGACAAGGGGATTGCCACTCTTGAGCGGACCGTCAGGGTTGACTACGGACTAACCGACGAAGGGAACCAGTACAGCATTCTCGGACTGCCCGAACGTCAGGTCTATGCTTTCTTTGAAGGAGAAATCCCGATGAAAGACCTTCAGGCCCATCCCCTCGCCCGCATCGCTGTCGGCTGGATGAAAAAGAAGGGTTGGATTGCTATCGAGAAAGGGATGGTAAAAAAGACTGGCGATGCACCCGAAGGCGACGATGAACGGGCCCTCCGCGACCCTGCTGCAGGCGGAGACGGCATCACCGAACTCATCAGACGCGGCCTCATCGAAGAACGGGAGAGTGTATCCTACCGCATCGCCATCACCCCCAAGGGAAAACAACTCGTTGCAGACGGCCTCGACCTGAGAGAGGAAGTAGGAACCCTTACCCGGGAGCAGATCATCAGCGGCGCATGGAAGGACCTGAACCTGCGCCGGTACAGTGTCGGAAAGCTTCCAAAAAAGGTGTGGCCCGGCAAAGTCCATCCCTACCAGCACCTCATCGACGAGATGCGCCAGATTCTGCTGGAGATGGGCTTTGAGGAGATGCAGGGAAGCATCATACAGAGCTCGTTCTGGAACTTCGATGCCCTCTTCCAGCCGCAGGACCACCCTGCCCGCGAGATGCAGGATACCTTCTTCCTGGCAGAAGAGGCCGACCTCCCTGACGGCTGGGAAGCGATACGCGATGTGCATGAGCACGGCGGAACGACATCGTCAGCAGGTTGGGGCGGCGTCTGGAATCAGGACAAGGCTCGCCAGAATGTGCTGCGGACCCATACCACCGGTCTTTCCATCCAGCACCTGACAAAGAACCCGGAACCGCCGGTGAAGGCCTTCTGTATAGGCAGGGTCTACCGGCGTGAGGCAATCGATCCCACTCACACACCCGAATTCGAACAGCTGGAAGGAATCGTCATGGACGACGGTGTCTCCTTCCGCCACCTTATGGGATTTTTAAAGGAATTCTACGCACGGATGGGATTCGAGAACGTCCGCTTCCGTCCCGGTTACTTCCCCTATACCGAACCCTCGGTCGAACCGGAGGTCTGGGTAGACGGTCTCGGGTGGGTCGAACTCGGCGGTGCGGGCATTTTCCGCGAGGAAGTGACGGCACCATGGGGGATTTCCACCCCTGTCCTTGCGTGGGGCCTTGGCGTATCCCGTGTGGCCATGCTGCGCATGGGGCTGACCGACCTTCGGCAGCTCTACCGCAGTGACATCGACTGGATAAAGGAATATCCCGCCTATACCGGAGGGAGGAACTGACTATGCCGATTATTCATCTTCCCTATACCTATCTCGAAGAACTGACCGGCACCGATCGGGACACGATCATCGAGCGGCTTCCGATGATCGGCGCTGACATCGAACGCTTTGAGGACGACCAGACGGATGTGGAGTTTTTTCCCGACCGACCGGACCTCTTCTCGACGGAGGGCGTGGCCCGGGCCATGCGGGGATTTCTGGGAATAGAAACCGGATGCCCCGCATACACGGTTGAGCCCTCGGGTGTCACCTTCTCCATCGACCCGAAGCTCAAGGGGATACGGCCCTTCCTTGGCTCTGCGGTCATCAGAAACGTCTCGCTAAACAACGAGAGAATAGAGACGCTGATGGGGTTGCAGGAGGCACTGCACTGGGCGGTCGGCCGGGGCAGGGGAAAGGTCGCCATCGGTGTCCACGACATGGACACCGTCACCGCGCCATTCTCCTACATCGCCTCCCCGCGGGACCGGTCCTTTGTTCCTCTCGACTTTGAGGAGGAGATGACGCTGGATGAGATCATGCAGCGTCACCCGAAAGGCATTGACTATGCCCATATCGTCGACGGATTTGAGCTGATGCCCCTCATCGTCGATGCAAATGACAATGTCCTCTCGTTTCCGCCCATCATCAACGGCGAGCTGACGACGGTGACGGAGGATACGAAAAACATCCTCCTCGACTGCACGGGAACCGACGAGCGGGCGGTGATGACGGCCGTCAATATCATCTGCACCGCGCTTGCGGAGGCGGGGGCAACCATCGAGAGTGTCGAGGTGAACGGTGCGCCGATGCCGTCCCTGGCCCCCCGGACACGCCGGGTCAGCGTCGATGAGTGTATCAGGCTGCTGGGCATCGACCTTGATGCCGGAACCATGGCGGCGCTTCTTGCAAAGATGCGGATTGGTGCCGATCCTGCAGGAGAGGGATTCCTGGATGTCACCATTCCCTGCTACCGTGCGGATATCATGCACGACTGGGACGTCTTTGAGGATGTCGCCATCGCCTACGGGTTCGACAACTTTGACGCCGAACTGCCTGCATCCTTCACCATAGGAAGTGAGCACCCTGTCAACGTGAGGGCCGGAGCGGTGCGGCGGATCGTCGCCGGGCTCGGTTTTGTGGAGATGATGCCGTTCACCCTGACGAGCGAACGCGTGCTCTTCGGCAACATGCAGCGTGAACCGGCTCCCGGCGCCCTTCGTGTCATGCATCCCATCAGCGAGGAGCAGACCACGGTCCGGACGGATATCCTCCCGCTCCTGATGGAGACGCTCCAGATCAACCACCACCGCGAACTGCCGCAGCGTATCTTTGCTACCGGTGACGTGGTTGAGGGCCAGGAGACCTTCCAGAAGATTGCGGCCGTCTCCATCCACACCGATGCGGACTTCTCGGAAATATATGCGGCTGCCGACGCCATGCTGCGTGAACTGGGGCTTGCCTACAGAGTGGAGGAATCCACGGACCCCGCGTTCATCGACGGGCGCCGCGGAGACATGATTGTAGACGGCAAAAAAGTGGGTGTATTCGGGGAGATTTCCCCTGCAGTCATCCTGAACTTCGAGCTGGACCAGCCAGTTGCAGCACTCGAACTCGACCTGCGGGTCCTTCAGACATAACTACTTTTTTCATTTATTCGCTTTGCAGTACCGGCTGGGTTGGGTACCAGATATTTACATCTGCCACGGCCAGGCGGGTGCCGGGGTTCCAGACAACCACGTTGAGATCCTCGTCCGCCTCCACCTCCATGACCTGGTACCTGACATCGTCATACCGGGAGACGGGGGTAAATGTACCGGCATTGGTGGCCATTTTCGTCTCGAAATTCAACAGTTCATGATCATTCAGGAAGAGGATGGTGACCGGACTGTCCGAACGCACCTCGACCTTCAGGGCCCTGAATTTCTTCCCGTCCACATTCGGACCGTAGGCAAAGTAATCACCCAGCGGACTGAGGGTGTTGGAACCTTCCCGCCATACCAGCCATTCTTCTGCACTGGTGGTCTCTTCAACTGACGTTTCTGTGGGGGACGTCGTAATCACGGTGATCTCCACGGGGGAGACCTCCTCACCGGGATATCCCGTGCACCCGGACAGAAACACCGCTCCTGCCAGAAGAACAACCATACCGGCAAGCTTGACATTCCGTGGCCTTCGGGCTTCACTCATGAAAGTGCATGCTCCCGGCGACGCATTAAAGGTTTCAAAAAGAGTCTGAGAGGACAGAATGCGCCGCTGGCCAGAAATTGCCGTAGTGTGCAAAAATGGCTTAGATCAGAGTCTGACCGGCACGCCCCGGGCAGCAAGGTCTTCTTTTACCTCACGCACCGTCATTTCCCCGAAATGAAAGACCGATGCCGCCAGGCATGCATCCGCCTTTCCTTCGACAAAGCCTTCGTAGAAGTGCTCCTTTTCGCCGACCCCGCCGCTTGCGATGACCGGGATGGTCACGTGTTCGGAGATGGCACGGGTGACGGGGATATCAAACCCGGTCTTCACGCCGTCCGTCTCCATGGAGGTGAGGAGGATCTCGCCCGCACCACGCCGCTGTGCCTCCTCTGCCCACCAGACGGCATCGATGCCTGTCGGGTGGCTTCCGCCGTAGATCACCACTTCATACCAGCAGATGCTCCCGTCCGCACATTCTATCGGGGTGACACCTTCACGCATCTCGTCATTTCGCCGCACATCCATCGCAACCACGATGCACTGCGACCCGAACTTCGCCGCACCTTCGTTGATGAGATCTGGATGCTGCACCGCACTCGTATTGATACTCACCTTATCAGCACCGGCCCGGAGAATCTGCTGCATGTCATCAAGGCTGCGGATGCCTCCACCGACCGTCAGTGGGAGAAACAGCTCATCAGCTGCCCTTCTGACAACATCGATGATGATCCCCCGTGCCTCTTTGGAGGCAGTGATGTCCAGGAACACGACCTCGTCTGCGCCCTGTTCGTTGTATCTGGCGGCAAGTTCCACCGGATCACCAGCATCGCGCAGACCCAGAAAATTCGTTCCCTTGACGACCCGTCCGTCCTTGAGATCCAGACAGGGGATGATACGTTTGGTGAGTGTCATTGCTGGAATAACCTCTGCTACAGGGGAGTATTAGGGTTTTGCATGCTGCCCCGGTGCGGCGTAGCGTTTCTTCAGGGCCACCACCCGCTGCACATACTCCTCTATGGCAAATTTGCGACGCAGGCCATTGTCATTCATATACCGCACCTTCCCGAAGACCTCACGCTCCTTCCATGCCCGGTCATGCTTCCCGAAACACCAGGCCACGCCGGTATAGCTGTTGGAGTCCCGTCCGTCGAGCTCGTACCGGTTGTTCAGGAAGAGGGCGGTTGCAAAGGCCTCTTCCGGCGTTGACGACCACTCGAGGATCTTTTTGCCCCAGTACATCCGCATGTAGCCGTGCATCATGCCGGTGAGGATCATCTCCTCTTGGGCGGCATTCCAGTAGGGATCGTGGGTCCTTGCGGCCTCAAGCTCCTGACAGGTATAGAGGTACGGCCGGGGGTCACCCCGGTGCTCGTCCAGGGTGGTGCGGGCCCAGGCCGGCAGTGCCGCATAGGAGGCGTGGGCAGGATTTTTCTCGGTAAAGTTGATGGCCAGTTCACGACGGACAATCAACTGTTCAAGGAAGGGTTCGACGGCATCCTTTCCGGTCGCTATCGCGGCAAGTGCCACCGCAAGAGGAGATATCTGCCCGAAATGAAGATACGGGCTCAGGTGTGAGGTATAGTCGAGGGAAGGGTCGTTTCTCAGGTCCCTGAAACCGTCCAGCTTTTCGTCCAGAAATTCCTCCAGTAGCCGCTGTGCCTCACCGGGTCCGCCCCTGTAGAGCGGGGACGGAGGGACCGACCGGTCGATTGCCGGGTCCGAAAGACAGGCATCAGGATCCGCACTCCCCTCACCGATTGGATCCGTCGCATCGAACGGGATATTTGGGCGGGATTCCCCAAGAGGAACGAGATATTTGGGAAGCAGGCGGTTGATCTTTCGCCGGAGCGTCGCTGCCGACCATTCCTCCTTATCAGAGGCGGTATCAACCGGGACGACGGCGTCCGATTCCACCTGGATGAGGGGCGATATCGTCTTTTCGGCCACAGCTGCCCGCCATGCCTTCGGGGGTGCCGTATAGCTCCGGTCCGTCACCGTGCAGGCGGCATCACCCGAGAGACGCAGCACCTCTTCGAAAGGATCGCCGGTCCTGAGGACCCACCCGATGCCACGGGCCCTGAGGGCGGCACCCGTCTCTGTGAGTCCTTCGGTCATGAAGGTGTAGTGGCGCAGGTTCGCTTCAGGATACCGCGGTGTCCAGACGAAACAGACACAGAGCGGCAGGGAGAGATCATTTGCCGTGCGGACGGCATACTCCAGCGCATGGTTGTACTCCGTCCGCTGCGACGCCTGCATCCAGTACAGGACATACGTCCCTTCCTTGCGTATCTCTTTGTCATTCAGGAACCGGACGCGTGACGGTTGTATCATTGCTCCCTTGTAGGATACAATCCTGTATAAGTATGAAACCTAATTAGGCCCCCCGACACACCTTATATGGACTGCCGCCGTGACCACCGGCGGCCACAGGTGCAGACTATGACTACAGGACGAATGAAGATGGACTGGGCACGGCAGTACATGCCGGTGCTCGGAGCAATCAGGGAGCGATTTGAGGAACAGCGCCCCCTGGAAGGAGTGATAATCGGCATGGCACTGCATGTCGAGGCAAAGACGGCGGTGCTGGTGGAGACCCTTGCGGCGGGCGGTGCAGAGGTGTACATTACCGGCTGCAACCCCCTCTCAACCCAGGACGATGTCGCCGAAGCCCTGAACGATCTTGCCGGTGTCCACTGCTACGCACAGCGGGCCTGCGAGGTTGATGACTACTATGCGGCAATCGATAAAGTGCTCGACGCACATCCCACCGTCACCATCGATGACGGCATGGACCTCATCCACCGCCTCCATACCGAACGTCGCGACCTCCTTGAAGGAATTGTCGGCGGATGCGAGGAGACGACGACCGGCATTCACCGCCTCCGCTCAATGGCGGCCGACGCCAAGCTCGAATTCCCGGTCATCGCCGTCAATGACACGCCCATGAAGCGGTTCTTTGACAATGTGCACGGGACGGGGGAAAGTGCCCTTGCATCGATCATGATCACCACCAACTCCCTCATCGGCGGAAAGGCCTTCGTGGTCGCCGGGTACGGCTACTGTGGCAGGGGCCTTGCACGGATGGCCCACGGCCTTGGCGCCCGCGTGATCGTCACCGAAGTGGACCCCCGCCGTGCCCTGGAGGCACACATGGACGGCTACAGCGTCAT
>JBFFLM010000050.1:0-7595 GCA_041554835.1 Methanogenium sp. | reverse complement strand
TCATGCCCTGGCAGTGTTTCGCCGCGGTCCTCGGACTCGGGACCGGGGTCAAGGGCGACATCCGCCTCCACGGCTGGATCGTCGCTGTGCGTGCGGTCTATTCCCGTGACGCGATGACCGCCGAACCCGTTGAACTCCCGTGGGAGACGATGCACCGGATTGCATCACGCATCACCGCCGAGATTCCGGGCGTTGCACGGGTCGTCTACGACATCACCCCCAAACCCCCCGCGACGATCGAATACCAATGAGCGGATACGAACCAATCGAAGAACAAAAAGGACAATATTATGGAATTACGGGACGATTACCGGGAACTTGATGAGAAATACGTCATGCAGATCTTTGCCCGCGACCTGCGCATCATCAAAGGTGAAGGGGCAAAGGTCTGGGATGATGAGGGGAATGAATACATCGACTGCTTTGCGGGCATCGCGGTCTGTTCCACCGGTCACTGCCACCCTACGGTGTCATCGGCCATCTGTGAACAGGCACGGCAGCTGATCCACATCTCCAACCTCTTCTACGTCCCCGGCCAGGCGGAATTTGCCGAACAGCTGGTCACAACAACCGGACTTATAGGAGGGCGGGCATTCTTCTCCAATTCCGGAACTGAGGCAAATGAAGCGGCAATCAAACTCGCACGCGTGAGGACAGGCAGGAAAAAGTTTGTCGCATTTGTAAACGGCTTCCACGGCAGGACCTGCGGCGCCCTCTCGATGACCTACAAGGAAGCCTACCGCCTCCCGTTTGCACCCCTTCCGTATGAATGCGAATTCATCGAGTACGGGGATCTCGATGCACTGACGGAAGTGGTTGATTCCTCGGTCGCGGCAGTGATTACAGAACCGATACAGGGCGAGGCAGGTGTTCTGCCTGCACCGGAAGGATTTTTAAAAGGCGTTCGGGACGTCTGCACGGACAATGAGAGTCTCCTCATTCTCGATGAGGTGCAGACCGGTATCGGCCGTACCGGCAAGTGGTTCGGCTACCAGCACGAGGGAATCACACCTGATATCATCACGATGGCAAAGGGCATCGGATCTGGATTTCCGATGGGGGCAATCGTCGCGCGCGAAGGCCTCTCCTTCCTTCCCGGCGAACATGGCGGGACCTTCAACGGCGGACCCCTGGCCTGTGCGGCAGGCAGGGCGACGCTCTCGGTCGTAGAAAGCATCCTTCCCGATGTCGCACGCAAGGGACGCCTTTTTGCCGAGGGCCTGTCCGCCCACAACCCGCGCCAGATCGGCCTGATGGTCGGCATCTCACTTGGCGAACGCTGTGCAGAGGTTCAGAAGAAATGCCTGGAAGCAGGAGTCCTCACCAACTGCGCCAGCGGCAGCCTTCGGCTCGTCCCGCCACTTGTCATCACCGACGAGGAGATAGAGAGCGCCGTTGGAGTCATCAATGCAGCACTTGATTAGAGAGTGTTTTCAGGGAGAAGGCTACGTCTTTGCAACAGGGGCCGCGGAGATAGCCCGTGCCCACGGGCACGACCGTCCGGCACGCCTCGCAAGCAACGAGAACCCGGAGGGACCCTCACCCGAGGCAGTCCGCCGTGCCATTGCAGCACTCGGCACCGTCAACCGGTACCCGGATGAAAAGAACAGAGAGTTTACGGATGCCCTGCGTGTGTACCATGGCGACTACCGGTTTGTGGCAAGTGTCGGCATGGACGGCATCATCGAAACGGTAATTCGCACCCTCATCAATGACGGGGACGAAGTGGTGGTCAGCACGCCCACCTATTCCTTCTACGGCATCGCTGTGCGTGCACAGGGAGGCGTGCCGGTAAGCGTCGCACGAAAGACGGACTGGTCCGTCGACACGGACACCTTCATCCGCGCCTGTGAGGGAAAGAAGCTGGCGTTTCTCTGCAGCCCGAACAACCCGACCGGGACCGTCACCCCGGCTGCGGACGTCGCAGCCATCCTTGAGGCCATTGACGGCATACTCTTCCTCGACGCCGCGTATATCGATTTCTGTGAGGAGGATTACCGCCCTCTGATGCAGCGGTATGACAACCTGATCATCGGCCGGACGATGTCCAAGGCCTTCTCGCTTGCGGGGCTTCGCATCGGCTATGCCTTCGTCCCGGCATGGTACGAACACTATTACATGACCGCAGCCACCCCGTTCACCCTCAACAGCGTCTCCCAGGCTGCAGGTGCGGGGGCCCTTGCAGACCCGACCCATATTGATCCTATCATCAGGAATGTCGACATCTGGCGGACCCGCTTTGCAGAGGAGTGCCCGTACCCCGTCGCACCGTCGGGAGGCAATTTTGTGCTGGTCGATGTGGCCCCGGCCACTGCCGAAACGGTTGTTGAGCAGCTGGCAACCCGTGGCGTCATCGTCCGTTCCTGCACCAGCTTCCCCGGACTGGGTGAACACTATATCCGGGTATCCATTGGCGAGAAGTGGGAGAACGAACGCTTCCTGAAGGAGATCTCCCGCCTATGATGGTTGCCCTTTCCGGAACACCGGGATGCGGGAAATCGACGGTGGCAGGCATCCTCAGGAACCGCGGCTGGACCGTCATCCGGCAGAATGACACCACCGGCCCCTATGAACTGGAGGAGGATTCCTGCCGTGATACGGTGATCATCGACGAGGAGCTGTGGGCAGAGGAGTTCGTTCCCTTCGAGGGGATCATCGAAGGGCACCTTACCCACCTCCTCCCCACAGACCGGGTGGTCATTCTCCGTTGCCGTCCGGACATCCTCGCAGGGCGCCTCAGGGAACGGGGGTATGCAGCAGAGAAGGTAGCCGAGAATGCAGAGGCCGAGGCACTGGATGTGATCCTCGTCGAAACCCTCGATCTTCATCCCGAATCCCGCGTCTGCGAGATTGATACGACGGAGATGAGCCCGGAGGATACTGTCAGGGTAATCGAGGCATTTATCCGTGGTGAGTGCCCTAACCCCTGTACGCATGTCGACTGGTCGGCATACCTCGGGATAACCACATGGGAGTAGACAGTTTACGGCCCCGGGTGCAGGGGATCATCATCCCCGTTGCACGGGGCATGGCAGGGATGGGCATAACCCCGAACACAAGCTCCATTATCGCATTTTTAGCCGCAGTCGGGGCCGGCGCCGCCTTCTATTACAGCATGCCCCTCCTCGGGGTCCTCGGGGTCATGCTCAATGCATTCTTCGATGCGATGGACGGCGCCATTGCCCGTGAGGCAGGCACCGCCTCGATGCGGGGGGACTATCTGGATCATGTCCTCGACCGGTACGCCGATATTTTCATCATCTGCGGCATATTTGCAGGCCCCCTTGCATCGGCGCCCGAGGGCATCCTCGCCCTCACCGGGGTGCTGATGTCCTCCTATATGGGAACCCAGGCACAGGCGGTGGGGGTAGGCCGCTTCTATGGAGGTATACTCGGACGGGCGGACCGGTTGCTCCTCCTCATCATCTTCGGCATTCTCGCGGGGCTCTTTCCCGCGGGAATCTTCGGGTACGGCTTTCTCGTGTGGCTCCTCATCATCTTCGGGGTGTTGGGCCACGTGACCGCCTGGCAGCGATTCCGTCACACCTGGAACGAGCTGAAAAAATAATAAAAAAGGTAACCGGATGTTCAGGCAGACCCGGAGGTCTGGACCCACGGTTCTGCCGCCCCTTTCTTCAGGTTCTTTGTATAGAGGCGTGCCCATGCAAAGGCGGTCAGTGACCCGATGATGTTGCCGATGACAAGGCCCCACCAGACACCGTGCAGGCCCCACCCGGCGACCACGGCGAGCCCATAACTGACGGCGACCGTAAGAACGATGGTGCGCAGGAGGGTGACGGTCAGGGCATTGATTCCCTTTCCCGTTCCCTGGAAGAGGCCGGACGAAAACATACCGAGCGCCGTTGTGGGGTAGAAGATGCAGATCACCCTGATGAAGAAGACCAGTTCGTCATAGAGATGGGCGGCACCCTCGGAGAAGGTGAAAACGAGTGCAATCTGGGGTGCAAAGATGAAGGTCAGAACGGCAATCAGGCACCCGATGCCAAATCCCAGCTTTATTGCATAGAGATGCCCGATCTCCATCTTCAGGTAATCACGTGCGCCGTAGGCGGCCCCGGAGACCGAAATGACGGCGGTGGTGATGGCAATGAGAGGCGTGATTGCGATCATCACCACACGCCACCCTGCCGAATAGATGGCCACGCCGTCCGTCGTTGCAACCAGCATGATAATCACATTCAGGCATACCGTCGTCGCCGCCATGGAGATCTGCATGAAGGCGGCCGGCAGACCTACAGAAAGGATCTCACGGATGACTGCCGGCTGAAACCTGAATCCGGAAAACGGGACAGAGACATAGGTATCCCGCCGGATGAAGAGCCACCAGACCATCGGGACCACGGCCACGATAAACGAGACGATCGTTGCCCATGCAGCACCGGCAACGCCCATCCCAAGGACATAGATGAATATGGGGTCGAGGATGATGTTGACCAGAGAGCTTGCGACCATCACGTACATCGCACGTTTTGCATCACCCTCGGAACGCAGCATCGCGGTGACGATGGCGGTAAAGAGCATGAAGATAGTGCCGTAAAAGATGACCTGTGCATACTGCGTCGTCATCTCCGCCACCGGACCGGGTCCGGTCAGGACACTCATGTAGGGGGCGCCGAGCACACCGGCAATCGTGATCACCACCGATACCGCGACAAGGAGGACCATCGTATGCACGGCCACCTGATCGGCACCGGCCTTATCCTCCATGCCGATACGGCGCGAGATGGCCGAACCCGCACCGACCCCGAGGCCATTGGCAAGACCGAATACCGCGAAGAAGAAGGGGAAGACGAACCCGACGGCGGCAAGGGCATCTGCGCCGAGACCCGCTACCCATATAGTATCCGCGAGATTGTAGAGGGTCTGGAGGGCCATCGCCACCATCATGGGCCAGGCGAGTGCCCGTATTGCAGCCTTCGGGTCACCAAGGAGGGTGCGGACCCCTGCCGTCATGCCAGGAGAACCGCTCATTCCTCTGACTCCCCCGCAATACGGGTCAGGTCCAGGTTCTGTACCATCAGGCCCAGGAGCCGTGCAGCCTCCCTGCGTTCAGCCTCATCCATCCCGGCAAGCAGGGTTTCGTTGAGGGCGTTGGCCGCTGTTACGGCCTTCCGGCGCACCTCATATCCGGCTTCTGTCAGATACAGCCGGGTCCTTCGGCGGTCCTCTTCGTCGCGAACACGCCGCACCAGCCCACCCTGTTCAAGGGCCTGGTATGCCCTGGCAGCCGTTGCTTTATCATACCCGAGAGCCCGTGCAAGCTCATCCTGATATTCACCCTCTCTGGTGTACAAGTGCAGCAGAAACGCGATACTCCCTGCACGGAGGGGGAGACCGTCCAGTTCACGGGACATGCAGGACTGCCCGGTGCGGTGCAGGTAGGATATGGCGCCTGCGATATGATCCGGTGTAATGTGAGTCAGGCTGAACCTGCGTGTATTCATGGTGATATGTAGCACCGGCAGGACATTAAAAGTTGCACCTGCAACAATTATGCCTGCTTCCCGGGAAGAAGGTCATCGAGCCGTTCCATCATCCGGGCCACTGCATCCGCGTCATGCCCGCTGCAGAATGAGGTGGAGAGCGTCATATGCCCTTCAAACGTCGAGACAAGGAGGATGGAACCGGGGGGATAGGTGGCAGGGGCCGGGCACCATACATGCCGTACCGTGACCGGCTCACCATTCTCCCCGGCATAATATGAAGCCACGGCAGGCGGGATGACCCCGGTGTTCGTCAGGATGGGATTTTTCCGTTCTTCACCAGAATAGGTCTGACGCATTGCAGCAAAGAGAGGGGCAATACCCTCCCTGATACCGGCCTTATACGCCTTCTCATACAGGACCACCGTCCCCAGACCGACATGCTCGTTCTTCTTCTCCTCCATCATCCGGGATACGCGGGGAAGGATCTCCTCAAGCTGCTCCCCCTTCTCTGCCGAAAGCTGCAGTTCATACCCCACGGAGAGATTGCAGATAGTCCGGGGGGGGATACAGCACAGGTAACGTCGCAGGTCAAGGGTCCCGAGGAGACCCAGGTCCCGCCCATAGAGACGGTCGTCACCAGCCACTGCCAGGAGTGCGGTAAAATAGGCGGCGAGGAGGAGGTCGTTGAGCGTTGCCCCCCGCTCTTTTGCATAGTCGCGCAGAACCGTGAACCGTGCCGGCGGGATATCCAGCCGGGCCCACCGGGGGGATTCACGGGAGAGGTTGTGGCAGGGAAATCCCCAGTTGTCGGCGAATGAGTATTCACGAGTATAGGCCAGGGAGCATTCATCGTCCGTAAAGGACGCATAAATCCTCTCCGTCCCGCGGTCCTCCCAGAGCGGCTGAATGGCGGGCGTCCTTCCCTCAACCCGTTCCCGGTAGCATTCCGCAAGAAGGGCGGCTGCCTGGAAGAGACCGTTTGCATCCACCGCCGCGTGGTGAAGGCTAAGAACGATGGTATCAGCCCGTGCCTCATGGTCCCTGAACACAGAGAGCCACACCTGCGGCCCGGTGAAGGGATCGATCACCGGGAGGGAGGAGGCACCCGCTCCCGCTGAAAAAGGTTCTTCGAGATAGGAAAACGCCGCATCGACCGCAGCAAGGGGGAGCTCCTCCCAGTAGCCACGGTCATGTGTTTCGAGATAGCGGCACCGGAGCACCGGCGCTGCCAATGCGGTGTCACGAAGTGCTGCGTGAAGTGCAGCCATGTCAAGGCGGCCGTCTATCTCAATTACCAGGTGAATCGTCGGATCGTAGACCTCGGCAAACCATACGTTCACCACATCGAATGCCGGTGCCGGCCATAATCTGCCCCCTGCTTCCACCTGATTCATAGTCGTCCGTTATGGTTATCCCGCTCAGGTATATTGGTTCTTGTTCGACGGTGATAGTGAACTCCACCCTCAGAACCATCCGGCCCTCCGAACCCGGGCGCTGAAGCCCTCCCGCAGACCCTCTGCAAAATGCACAGACAATCTGCAGGGAACTGTACAGGAACCGTGACTTATGCCGAAAGCAGGAGGAGCACAACACAGACAACCGGGGGGATGACGAGGTTGTCCTCCACGGGGGAGATCAACTCGGCAATGGCAGCGGTCACCGCAACCACCAGCGCCTGAACGGGAGAAAGAAGGGGGATCAGGACGATTCCTGCCGCCGCCAGTCCCGCAAGCGACCCCTCCCACGTCTTGCCGTTTACTATCCGGTGACGTCCGAACGCAGTTCCCGCCATGGTGCTGACACTGTCAAGCACGGCGAGGGTGACGACCCCCGCCAGCGCATAATGGACTGGAAATACCGTAAGGCAGAAGATCGTGGAGATGACAAAACATATGGCCCCGAAACCCGGGATACGGACATCGCGTTCAAATGCGTCCAGCATCCCTGAAAAGAAAGGCACCTTCTTTCCCACGGCGATCCGGCCGAGGACGGCAAAGCCCCCCAGGAGGCCTCCGGTAAAAAGCATCAGGGAGACCTCTGTTCCGGCGGCAAGAATCACTCCCGCAATAAGAAGACCGACGATGAGGTGAACTGCCTGCCGGGCGTATTCATTCATTCGAGAGAGATATGACATGGAACCGATAAATC
>JBFFLM010000049.1:0-7632 GCA_041554835.1 Methanogenium sp. | reverse complement strand
ATGGGCAGTTCTTTGAGCGACTGCGAGAGGAAGTAGAAGCTGCCTATCATGAGCGCCGCGGTGACGGCCGTGGGGGCGAGGCGGGTGAATCCTTCCGTATATTTCAGGCCGATGGCCCAGCCGGTCTCCATGAGGCCGGCGATGACGAGTGAAACCCATGCTGAGAGTGCCATATCTGATCTTTGAGGGTATACTTGAGCAGGGGAGGGTATCAAGGTGCGGGCAAAAAGGAGTTTTTCGTTCGGGTCAGGCGGCTCTTCTGGGGGGAGTGGGGAGCAAACCGCCGGTTGCTTCCGGTCCGGGGGGGGACGTATCCCCCTGCCGCTCAACGGCGGCATCTTACCAGACGACGGCGAGAACGGCCACGATGACGACCATGATTGCCACCCGCAGGCCGGTGGAGAGAGCCTGGATCTCCGCACCGGTCCGTGGCCCGAAGATGGCGGCATAGGAGGAGCCGTACCACCGTATGCCGCGGGTGACGCTTGTCAGGATGTTTCCGACGAGGAGCGTGATCACAATCTCCTGCGGGGTGAGCGTCCCTGCGGCAAGGAGCGTCGAGGCGACGCTTGCCCCCGCGATGAACGAACCGAACTGGGCGGCGATGATGGCAAATCCTGCCGGCGGCACGGGAAACCATGACCCGAATCCCTGCATCACGTCTGCTACCACGTCAAAGAACCCGAGCGTGATGAGAACGGCGACGATGATGATCGTGGGGATGCTGATGACGAGGATATGGCGCAGCGAGTCCCAGGACGATGCAAGGGCCATCCGAACCCCCTCTCTCCAGGGGGGCCGCGGCTTTCCTCCGTTTATCTCTTCATCCCCTTTCCCCTCCTCCTCACCCTGAGGAGGGAGGATCCGGCGGCCCGCGACCATGATGATAACGGTCTTGATGATGCCGGCCACGACGAGGATGGCAAAGTAGACGAGCCCGGTCAGGCCGAGGAGGGGAATATAGACCGGCAACAGGTAGCGCCAGTGCATCACCACGTTGGGAAAGGAGTTCATCAGGGCGGCGATCACCATCTCGCGGCGGGTGATCATCCCGTCGCGCTGGTACTTCGCCAGCATCGCATTGGCGGCCTTCGGCGAGATGAACGCCATCATGAAGGAGATACCGCACTCGTGATGGAGGTTGGAAAACCTCGTCAGGGGCCGGGAGAGGCGGGAGATTCGCTCCGTCGCATTGAACGCAAGGATCAGCTCCGCTGCAAAAACGCCTGCCACCATCATCGGGATGGTGCGTATGAGGAGGTCGAAGGCGAGGAGAGCGGTCTCCTGGAAAAATGCGTTCATTGGTCACTCTTCCGGGCCCGGGCGGGCCGTCTGTTCATCCTTTTGTTCCGGCTGCCGTTGCCGCGGCGGGCAGGGGATGCACTCCTGGGGGAAGAAAGAGTAGTCATCCTCCTGTCGTCCGGCCTACCCCCGGCGGTCACCACGGAACGGTTCGGTCGCATCCGGGATCGCATCAAGGGAGGGAACGTAGGGCTTGATGTCGAGGACGGGGGTCCCGTCGAGTGCATCGAGGCCGGAGACCCGGATGATACGTCCTTCGACTCCCAGGACCTTTGCGATGTCGAGGCCTATCGGGTTCGGGCGGTGCGGGGAACGGGTGGCAAAGACCGGCCTGCCCTCCTTTGCCCCGGGAGGATGGCCGGTGAGGGTCGTCCGGGAGGCCCGGTCGAACCAGAGGAGGACGAAGATATGGCTGATGCCGGCGAAGTCACCGAGGCCTGCTGCATACTCCTCAAGGATCTCTATCTGCATCTCGACGTCGGGGTCGAGCCGCCCCTGCCGGGGGGCATCGCCGTGCTTCTCATACGGGGAGGATACGATGCCGATGGGGTGTACTTCTGCGCTCTGCATGGGTTTTCTCTCTGGAGGGTGATGGGCATGTCGTGGGATGGCCCGATCCCGTTTTGAATAACAACGTTCCTTTTCTTCCTTAATCTTACGATATTGTATGATTGTGTTACGCGGCCGGGCCCGCCTCCTTTCTGCCGGTGGAAAGAGCCATCACGCCGTCCGTCTCCTCCACCTCCTTTCGCCGGACGAGGTCGGCACATAGGTCGGCGAGCACCCCGGTATCGACGGTGATGGAAAACCGGTCGGCAAGGGCATCGGCAATCTCCGCTGCAGTGGCGGGGCCCGCGGCAAGCACCCTGAGGACAAAGCCGGTGAGGTCTTCGCAGGCCGCCCACGGGTAGATGATCCACCGCCATTCGGTTACCTTCTCGGCATGGTAGTCGGGCACGAACGCCGAACATTCCTTGTGCTGGAGGACGGCGGTGCGGACCTCGGCAGGATCGAATCCCTTCAGGTACCGGACGGCTGCAGCCAGGGTATCGCCGGTGTCGGTCACGTCATCGACGACGAGGACCCGTTTTCGGGTGATGTCGACCGCGAGTGGAAACCGGACGACGGTCTCGGGTTTTTGTGCGGCCGCGACTCCCCAGTGCTCGATCTTGATGCTGGTGAGCATCTCGTGCAGAAGGACGTCGCAGACGACCCGGGCCGGGACGTACCCGCCACGCCCGATGGCGACGATGATCTCCGGCTCGTACTCCGAGGCCCGGACCTTTTTCCCAAGGGCGGTTGCAAGATCGGCCGAGCGGTTCCAGGTGACGAGTTCGCAGGGGAAGGAGTCGTCCATCATTGAGGAGGATATGGCGGTGTTCTTTCAAATGTATTTGGGCAGCCGGGTTGGACAAAACCACCGTTCTGTCCTTCGGGAATACACATTCCGGCAAACACTATCGTGCCAAATATCGTCCCATCTCATCCATTTCTTCGCTGATTGAGATGAGATCTCACGAGACCTGCAATGGCGATAAGGACGCAGGCTGCTCCCAGCAGGGTTGCAGAAGTCCCGTGATGTTCACTTCCCACCAGCAGACCCAATCCCAATCCTCCGGCAATGGCGGTTGCATATCCGAGAGTATTCTGGTCAGGCATGGTTGCGGATCTCCATATGTTCCGATTGACGGCCGAATGTATAAAATCGCCGTCTCATGGCGGATGTCGGCCGCACCGCCTCCTCCCGGTATCGTTCCTGCAAAGAGGGGCAGAACAGGGGAATGGCCCGGTGGGAGACCTGCCGCACCGGACCTGTGCCGGAGCTCCCGCAATAGATCTGCGTGTTCCCGGACGGCTACATCAGCCAGGTGGTGACGATGTAGTAGCTCCCGATCCCGATGAAGACGAGGGCGACGATTCTCTGCACCCAGTACTCAGCCGTCTTCGCCCGCTGCATCAGCCGTGCCGCCTCTCCTACGCCGCGGACGAGGAGAACGGAGATCACGATGACCGGGAGTGCGGTTGCAATGCCGAAGACGGCAGGGACAAGAAGGGCGTCGCCGGTCTTCAGGGCGATGGGGATGAGCATGCCGAAGAAGAGAACGGCGCTAAACGGACAGAAGCTGAGGGCGAAGAGAATCCCGAGGAGAAAACTGCCTGTATATCCCTTCTCCCCGACCTTTTCCATGAGGGGGGCGATCCATCTGCCGCTTCCCGGAAGGTGCAGGTCGATGGCACCAAGCATCAGGATCCCGAGGATGATGAGGAGCGGCCCGAGGATCATCCGGCCGTAGTCCTGCAGGAAGAAGGAGACGGCCTGCACGTTCAGCCCGGCATAGACGATGACCACTGCGAGGGCCACGTATCCGGTCATTCTTCCCGCGGCATACAGGAGTCCCACCCGCATCGTGTGCCGGCTGTCCTCAAGCCGCCGGGAGACGTAGGCAATGGCGGTGATGTTGGTGGCGAGCGGGCACGGGCTCATCGCCGTCATCAGCCCGATAAAAAATGCGGCGATGAGCGGGACGCCGCTCATCCCCATCGTCTGCATGAATCCCATGATCTCCATGCGTCCCCTCACTATGGCAGCTGCTGGTCGAGCACGGCCTTGAGATAGTCCCTGAATGCTGCCCGATCCCCGGTCATGTACCAGGGAGCGATCAGTTCCTGTGCATAGAACCCGTTCTCGTCATACACGCCTATCCAGAGCGAGGATCCCGTCGGGCCGTAGCGTTCGGTGATGTCGTGGTTTTCCGGCAGGTCGTAGTTGACATGGGCAAAGACCAGCCGGCCCGACGCCAGTTCCGGCGCATACTCTTCGGTGACGGTCGTTTCGGCGAGATAGCCCAGAAGGGTGCAGGTGGCACAGCTCTGATTTCCGGAGAAGTGGTACAGTTCGACCTTTGATACGTTGACCCCGGTGTAGGTGACCTCGGTCTCAGTCACGACCGGAATGCCTGCCGTGGCCGTCGTGCCGCTCGCCATCTCATCACCGTTTTCCGTACAGCCTGCGCAGAAGACCGCCATCGCGGCAATGACGAGGAGCAGGCACCCTGCCATCGTCCGGAGACGCTTTTTTGTTCCTGGTTGTCCTGCTCTCATCTTCTCTCCTGTTGTGCAGCGGGTTTGGTCTATGCCGGACTCTTGCGGACGATGGTGTGCCGACCGGTCGCCCAAGTACCTAAGGCATCTCTCGTGTGCGGGGTATTTTAACTATTCGTCCATCTGGCAATCCCGGTTGTATTATGGCACTATGGAGATGCAGGAGAAGAAGACAAAACTGCCTGAATAGGGCAAAGACGAACAGAGTATGGTGTGAAAACGCCGAGAGGGAGATTTGAACTCCCGTGGTGCCAAGCACCAGAGGCTTTCGAGGCCCCCGCCTTGCCGGACTAGACTATCTCGGCACATGCATGCCACGTGCGGGCATAAAATGTGGATATATCTATTTCTGTTGCTCAGGTATAACTGTTGTGAAGAGGGCGAAGGGGGCGGGTATTGCGGGCTCTGCAGGACTCCGATGGGCTGCTCCGGGGCCCCCTCCGGAGGAAGCCGGGAATCTCCGGCGGGAGGAGCACCTCCCACAAGGTACAAACGTTCCCGCGTCCAATCTGCTGATGGAGAGAGGCGCATTCCATGCCGAAACTTGCACTGCATTTCATCAGGGAAGGAGAGATTGTCGAGACCGACTACGAGGAGGGGGACGCCTACCAGGACGTTCTTTTGCGCCTCTGCGTCATACCCGATACCGTCATCCTCCTGAGGGGCGAAACGAGCATTCCCGAGGACGCCCCGGTGGAGGGCGAGACCGTCACCGTGATGACCACCGCCTCACGCGGATAATAAAAGAGAGGGGAGAAAGGATGCTCCCTCATCAGCACCGCTGTGCCGGATTCTGTTTGATTATGGTCCGGTAGCGGGTGGTTACCGGCCCGGTCCGGTCTTCTATTGTTACGACTCTGTCCCGGTGGTCTGATCCGGTACTCCTGTTCTTCGTCGATCTATCTCTGTCCTCATTCCGGAGGTTCAGTCCTGCCCGTCCCCTGGAATCGCGTTTCGAAAGGCTATATCCACGTGCGGGTACGGAATCTCGATACCTGCGGCGATGAATTCTGCGTGCAGCGAGCGCAGCAGATCCGCCCGCGTCCCGTAGTAGTCCGGGGTCTTCGTCCAGCAGCGCAGCGTGAAGTTTACCGAGGAGTCTGCCATCTCGGCGAAGATGACGACGGGTTCGGGGGTATCCAGCACATTCGGGTGGCTGGCGGCGATGCCAAGCGCAATGCGGACCACTTCACTCATATCGGATTCGTAGCTTACCCCGAACGACTGGTCGATGCGCCGCTCCGGGTTTCTCGTATAGTTGATGATCGAGTCGTTCCAGGCCATCCCGTTGGGTATCGTGATGATGTTCGAGCCTCCTGCGGTGATCTGGGTCGCCATGATGCCGATCTCCTGGACGATACCCCAGTGGCCGGCGATGGTGACCTCCTCCCCCTTGTCGAAGAGGTTCATCGAGGCAATCCAGATGCCTGCTGCAAAGTTGTTGATGGAATCCTTGAGCCCGAAGGCGACGACGAGGCCGATGATCGCGGAGAGGCCGAGGACGACGCCGTTGACATCCACCCCGAGAAAGCTGACGGCGATGAGAATGACGATGAGGTAGAGGAGCACCGAGATGATCCGCGCGAGAAGGCCGGTCGCCACCTCGTTCATGTGGCCCTGTCTCCGGAGCATGCGTTTCATCCATCGTACGAGAATCTTTGCCACGATGTAGCCTATCACCAGCGCAAGCACGGCAAAGAGCACCGACTCAGGGGTGATATTCAGGGAAAAGTTGGTTACCGGGGCACCGGCAGCTTCGCCGGCGCTTCCTGAAAAAATCTGCATAATATCCACCATAATTTTCTGCGGCCCTGACGGGGGCAGCGGACCGGAACACCCCCCGGTCATATGTTTCAATAGCAAAGGGGCGATATAAATGCATTTCCCTGGTCTGACAGACGGAAGTCTGGCTGCCCCATGTCTGACATATGCATAATAAATGGGGATCACTATTGATATGCAGTAATCTGTATTTACGGAATATGCCAATACAGGCTATTTTTGCGATATATTTTGAAATAATGTCTAAATTAAAGTTAAATGAGAGATTAAAAATTAATTTGGCGGATTTTTTTACGCAATGCATAAATAAGCACCGCATGGGGTGTGAAAGAAATTGGGGTGGACTCCTACATCGAACGATATATATTTAACTGGCAGTGCTGAATATGTATCTGGATGAACGATAAACGAAACGGGCATCTCGGCGGCATCGACAGTATTACTGTTGCCCTGGGGATCTGCTTCATTATCTCCTGTGTCATCTATGTAACAGGGTGTTTTGCCTATTAAGGCGAAGGGGGAACCCAATCTCTTATTCCAGGCGGCTATCCTCGTTTTTCTGCGTCTGTTTCTGTGGGTCTTTTCCGTCATCACTCCTGATGGTACGGCATGGCATGCTCCTCTTCCGGTGTGACGCGACAGAGCTGCACTCCCCCGGGGAGCCGTAGGTATATCTCCCGAACGGTGTGCTCTTTGTATTGGCCGGGATGCCATGGGCGGTGGTCGTGAAGAAACGATGCCGGAGGATACGCTGCGCAGGGGAGAGGCATGAGATAAACGGTGCAAAAAAAGTGGGCGGCATGTGAATGCCGGCTGTGAACGGCTTATTCTTCCGTTGCCTTCTTTTCAGGTTTCGGCGGTGCGGGCGGCCCCTGGATAAAGTCCACGAAGGGCGGCTCTGCAACCGATTTCTTGTATTCCGGCACGAGCGCAAGGCACGTCTTCGGGCAGACGTCGACGCACTGTGCACAGATGATGCAGCGGAGGCGGTCGACCTGCCAGGTCCGGTCCTGCTTCGAGACGACGATCGCATCTGCGGGGCAGTGGCGCGAACAGAGGCCGCAGTAGATGCAGTCCTCTATCGTGATGACGAGCATGCCGCGGGAGCGCTCGAACTGTTTTGCCGGCTTTACCGGGTACATCAGGGTCGCCGGCTTTCCGATGACGTTTGCAAGCGCCCTTATGGTCATAGCAAAGAGTCCCATTCTTCACTCACCTCTCCATGCACCCGATACACGGGTCGATAGTCAACACAACGACCGGGACGTCTGCGAGATCGACCCCGGCGAGCATCTTTACAAGGGGCGGGATGTTTGCAAAGGTCGGGGTTCGCACCCGGTGGCGGACGAGGTGCTTTGACCCGTTACCCTTCACATAGTGGAGCACTTCGCCGCGGGGCTGTTCGGTGAAGACGAACGCCTCGCCGTCCGGGCCGCCCTTAATCTT
>JBFFLM010000048.1:0-7685 GCA_041554835.1 Methanogenium sp. | reverse complement strand
TGTCACGGTGACCTCTATTATCACCCCCACATCAGTTACATGGGACTTTGGCAACGGTGAGAGCGGCACCTGCATGACGGACACCACGGTCTATACCAGCCCAGGGACCTATACCATCACGATGACCGCAACCTACGGGGTAACTGAGGTCATCAAAGAACAGACGATCACGGTCACCGGTGCCTCCTCCAGCGACAGTTCCGACATTCCTGAACCGGAGATCCAGCGTGCCTCCTCCACGGAACCTTCCGCCGCAGGGAACGCGACACGGGCCTCATTCAACTTCAGCAGCGACCCTGTCAAGTATATTGAGATACTCGGCTATGTCGTCCCCGAGGATATGACTGCATCAGTGCTTACCCTGAACGGGCCGCCGGATGATACGGTACCGCCGGGACAGGTCTGGCGGTACCTCGAGATGAGCCTTGCAGGCATCACGAAGAAGGATGTACTGGGCGCCTATGTGAGCTTCCGCATCCCCGAACAGGTGATTAGCTCCTATGGCTACACTACTGAGGATGTCGCCCTCGTGCACCTTACGGAGAACGGGTGGGAACGACTCCCGACAGTACTTGAAAAGAAGGAGGGGGCCTATGTCTATTACCGGGCCTATACCCCCGGTTTTTCTTACTTTGCGATCATCTTTGACGAGAAGGCCTCCATACGTGACCTGCCTGAGCTCGAACAGGTGATCGAAGAGAACACGTCCGGTACCGAAGACCTGACTCCTGCCCCCACACCGGAACAGACGCCTGCAGAAGGGAACACCACCGCAGAACCCACCGCAACCACTAAACAGACCGCTTCTCCCGAGCCGACAAAAACCCCCATCCCGTCGGTGACGGTCCCGGTCCCCGAGGCGACCCCCACCCAGGAGTCGCCTGCACCGCTTGCGGGCCTTCTTGCTGGTGTTGCCGCCTGTGCCGCATGGCGTGCGTGGCGGCGTGAGTGATCCATCCACACCATCCTTTTTTCCTCCGGTAAGGACGCCTGCACATTTCCCCCCCTGCCGGCAACATCCTTTTCTCCCAAACCTATGGCGGTGCCATGTTCTCTCCCGGTGATCGTCCCGGGCCCGTCATACGGTCGGGAGGTGGCGAAGGGAATGATCTGCCCTGCTGCCCCCATGCTGCTGCTCCCTGTTCATTCTCCTCCCATTCTCCCTCCCTTTCTCCCGAAGAAAAGCTACATAACCCCGCAGGTAGAACGAACCACCAGTGAGGAGTGAGAAACGCGATGACCCGACGAATTACCATCCTGTGCTGCATGGCAGCCCTGCTCTGCGCCTGCCTCTGCATCCTGCCGGCCCTTGCCGCCGACGGGGATTCGACTGTTGACTTTGCCGCCATCCCGGTCACCGGCCCCCCGCCGCTGCAGGTCACCTTCTCCGCCTACGCCCCCGGTGCCGACACCTGGGACTGGACCTTCGGTGACGGAGGCAGCATCAAAGGCTCGACAGCGACAGAGGAGGTGCCGGTCCATACCTACACCGACACTGGTGTCTACACGGTCAGCCTGACCGCCTACGCCGGCAACGCCTACCTGGGAACCGAGAAGAAGGAGGCCTATATCGTCGTCACCGCTGGGGGAATTACTCCGTCCTCCACCGAACCAGGAGCGGTGAACCGTGCGGATTTTTCGGCAACGCCCAAGTCCGGCCCGGCTCCCCTGACCGTCTATTTCCAGGGGACGAACGCCGCCGATGTGAGGACCGGTTGGGCGAACGAGTGGGTCTGGGACTTCGGGGACACCTACCTCCTGCCCGGCGAGCGGACCGACATCTCCAACCCGGTCCACACCTACACCTTCCCAGGCCTCTATACCGTCGCCCTCACCATCCGGGGGACCGGCGGCCGTGAAGACGCGGTGGTCAAAGAGGACTTCATTGTCGTCGGCGGGATATCCCCCGTCACCCCCGTTGAAATTCCGCCCGATTTTACCGCCGAGCCGCTGAACGGAACGGCTCCCCTCACGGTGCAGTTCACCTCCTTTGCCCCCCGTGCAACCAGCTGGGCCTGGGACTTCGGTGACGGCAACGGCACCAACGGCAACGCGACCGTGGAGAGAGACCCGGTCCACACCTATACCGCACCCGGCACCTATAGCGTACGAATGAGCGTCTGGGAGGAGGAGGCGTACCTCGCGATGGTCACAAGGGAGGCCTACATCACGGTCGAAGAACCGGTGAACATAACCCCGACTGAGACGCTTCCCACGCAGACACCGGTGGGCACCCCCATCCCTGCGACCACTCCCGCCCCGACACCGGCACCCTTTCAGGGACTCGTGGTGACAATCGGCATCTGCGGTGCCGCTCTTCTCTTCTCCCGTACGGGAATGCGCCGCTGACGCATTCCATACCGCTTTTTTTTACTTCCCGGCACTCCCTCTCACCGGCCGCTCCACCGCCCGGCATCACAGGATGCGCTCCTGCGGCGGATTCCCTGAGAGGGAGGGGGAGGCGATACATGCACTTCTGCTCTCCGGAAAGACGTTGCTGTGTCCCGTATACTGCGGAAATAAAAAAAGGAAGGAGGGTGGGCGAGGGTATGCTCAGGACACAAGCGACAGAAGCATCGTCAGGCTTCCGCCGAAGTCCGAGGAGAGGAGGATCATCCCGAGCGAGAGGACGATGAGGACGGCAAAGATCGCCGGCGACCAGGCGATGACCTTCTTCCCGTCAAGGATGCTGATCGGCAGCAGGTTGAAAAAGGCAATCATCCCGTTCACCGAGAGGCCCATGGTGCCCAGCACCACCAGCGGCCAGAGTGCAAAGGCGGCACCTGCGAGGAGAAAAACGACGAATATCCCCCCGAGGATAAGATTGACGATGGGCCCGGCGACCGATATCTTCCCGTTCTCCTCCTTTGTCATCTCCCGGCCGGGCGGCACGTAGATCATCGTCGCACCGGGTGCGGCAAAGACCACGCCTACCAGGGCGGCAAGCGCAACGGCGATGAGCAGCATCTGGTTGTCCTTTCTAAACGCTGCCCAGTACCCGAATCTGAGGGCAGCAAACTTATGGGCCAGCTCATGAAGGATGAAGCCGAGCCCGACGGTAACGACCGAACTCAGGAAGACGACCACCAGAAAGACCGGTGTCCACCCTCCGCGGATGAAGACGAGGGTGAAGGCGAGCGAGAGTGCCACACACGCGATGATCAGGTCCTTTCGCTCTTCAGGCCTGATGAGGTCGAGCATTTTCTGCATAGGATATCTTCCCAGTACTCTGCCCCGAAGGGTTATCAATGGTCGGGTCCTGCATCCCCGCCGGTCCGGCCGGGGCTCCCTGTGGCAAAAGGGTTAATGATTCCAAGAGCACAGCAGTGGTGATGACACTTGAGGCGTTGCGTGAAGAGATCGCGTCCATTGACCGCAGAATCATCGACCTCATAGCCGAGCGCCAGATACTGGCGGCCCGGATGGCGGAGTTCAAGCACCATGAAGAGCTGCCGGTGAACGATCCCCGCCAGAGGGAGGCAGTCCTCTCCCGTGCCTTTGACTATGCAGTGGAGAAGAATATCGACCCGGTCGAGACCAGAAAAATTTTCGCTCTCCTGATTACGATGAGCGAGGAACGGCAGCACGAGTATCTCGGGGAAGGCAACCTCCCCTGAACAGGAAGAGCTCCGACAATTACTACTTTTTTTGGCCGGAATCGATCCCGGAGTGCCGGATGAGATATTCCCGTATCTTGGAGGACTCCAGGCATCCCTGGTCGAGGCGGTTGATGATCCGGTCTATCTCCTCCGCCTGCCGGACCACTTTGTCCGTATGTTCCCAGTCGTCGAGGACCGCATACCCGACGATCACCTGGAGCGGGTTTCTGATATGGTCATTGATGATGGAGAGCTGTTCGATATTCCTCTCTATCTGCGCAAGTGCCTCGATCTTTTCTTCCTCAAGGCGCCGCGACCGGATAGCAAAGCCGATGTCATTGGCGAGTGCCTGGAGGGTGTCGATCTCCGTGTCGGTGATGGAGACACACGGCCGGAGGTAGACCGAAATCGCGCCGATGATCGCCTCGTCCGCGGTCATAGGGAAATTGATCACCTGAAGCGGCCGTTCGTCGCCGTCCGTCGCGGGCCACTCATCATACTCCACAAGACCGCTCCCCGTGGCCCGGTACGCCCCGCAGGCGGACCCGAGGTACGAGGTGTGAACGTCCTCATAAGCGGGAGCGGACAGGTTGCTGTCCACCAGCCGGCCCCCTTCGAGGGTCGATACCGCGATCACATAGAATTCACTTAGCGCAGCAAATTCCTTACACACCCGGTCGATCAGGACCCGGGTATTGCGTTCGTAGACAACCGCCTGGTTGATCTCGTTGACTGTTGCGAGGAGAAGGCGGCTCTGTTTGGTCCCGGTCTGATCGGCAATCGAGAGGATCAGCTGCCTTGTTTCGGGAATGCGGGCGATGGTATAGTTGGTGTCACGGTACATCCCCGACGCATCCATCAGTCGTAATTCCCCACAGCCCCCCTCACCGGTGCCCTCCTGGGCGGTAAAGGCCCTAACGATACCGTAATGCCCGCCGGGGACCGTGATATCGTCAATCATCATCTCCCCCGTGAGAAGTGCCTCCTTCGGGTACCCAAACGTCTTTTCAACCTCATTGTTGGCATTTCGGATAATTCCGTCCTCGTCCACCACCAGCATCACGGTCCCCGTATTCTCGAAGAGTGTCCTGTACAGCTCTTCGGAACGGACAATCTTCTCCTGTGCCTCTTTTTTCTGGGAGATGTCACGAAGTATCGAGAGGATGACACGTTTGCCGTGAAGCTCGAAGGCGACTGCCGTCACATCAGCGGGAAAGACGGACCCGTCCCTGCGCCTGCACACGACCTCCTCTCTGAAGGACCGGGGCGTTCCCTCCTGCACCTGATCCAGCCACGTCGACAGTGCAGGGGGAGATTCAACGACGAGATCTAAGGGGGTCATCGATGCCATCTCATCCCGCTCATACCCGAAGAGATTCAGGGTGTAGCGGTTCATCTCGAAGAAGGGTCCGAGGCTCAGGTCCTCACGGAGCTCATTGACGAGGATACCGTCCCGGGCATGGCTGAAGAGGGCCCGAAACTTCTCCTCGGACGAACGAAGCGCCACCTCCATCTCCCGCAGTGAGGTGATATCACGCCCGCTGCAGAGGTAGGAAACGGTCTCACCCTTCTCCCCGAAGTGTCCGCTTACGTCCCACTGGAACATTCGCACCCGGCCGTCTGCCCCGCGGGCCCTCAGTTCGATGATACCCGAGGGGCGTAAGGGATTCAGGCTCCTGAAAAACACATCAAGGAGGGCACTTTCTTCCGAAGGATACTGCTCATGATAGGACATCCCGATGATATCGTCTGGGTCGACATCGAAGTACCTGCAATAGGCGGCATTGACAAAGCTGTAGGTTCCTTCACGACCGATCATCGCCACCAGGTCATTCTGGTCGTTGAGAAGACCGAGATACTTCTCCTTTTCACTGCTCAGTTTGAGGGAGAGGACGGAGACGATGACCCCTACGGCTACGATCACCACCGAACGCCCATAGGCATTGATCACGAGGTCCGGCACTGGACCCATGATGGTCGTTACCAGCAGGAGGTACAACGAGCCCACCAGGACGGAGAGAAGCATCCCCTCCCGCGGATACCGGTATGCGGCAAGGACGATGGGAATATAGAAAAGATGTGGTAAAAGCGTTGTTATGCCATTTAATAATCCGACAATAACAAGAGCAAAGGTAAACAGAGTGGCAAATCCAATAATGAATATGAAATGAGGCGAATCATTCTCAAAAAACGATTTCACCCGATTTGCCGCTTTGCCCATTACACGATACGTAGTCTCAGATTTTATATATAATTACTTAATTAAATTGAAAAATACCCACAAATTAAAGATTAAAATTTAAATACAGGAATATTTGAGGATATCAGGGGTGCTCCCCGTCCCTGAGGATCATCGTCCCGACACCACTGTCCGTAAAGAGCTCGAGGAGAAGGCTGTGGTCGCGGTTGCCGTTGAGAATATGGGCGTGGGAGACACCCATCATGAGCGCCTTGATACACCCCTCGAGTTTCGGGATCATGCCGCCGACGATCGTCCCGTCCTCAATGAGATGTGCCGCTTCGGAGAGATGAATGCGCTGGTACGTCCTTGTTCGGGTCTGGTTCATGACGCCGTCCACATCAGAGAGGTTGATGAGTTTGTACGCCTTCAGCGCAATCGCTATCTCTGCTGCAGCGGTGTCGGCATTGACATTCAGCGAATGCCCGCTGTGGTCGATGGCCACCGGGGAGACGACGGGGATATAACCCTTATCCAGGAGGACCTCGAGTATCCCGGCATTGATCTTCTCCACATCACCCACCAGACCGAGATCGACCTCGTGCTCCTCGTCATCCACCATGACACGCCGGGTTCCCGCCTTCCTTGCAAACATCAGGTTCCCGTCATTGCCGGAGAGCCCGACGCCAAGGGCCCCGAACTTTGAGATGAGAGAGACGATCCCATCGTTTATTTTACCCACGAGGACCATCTGGGCGATCTCCATCGTCTCCGCATCGGTCACCCGCAGGCCCGCGACAAACTTCGGCTGTTTACCCATCTGCTCCATCTTCTGCGTGATCTCCGGCCCGCCACCGTGCACGACGACGACGTTCATGCCAACATATCTGAGCAGGACGATGTCCTGTATCACCGTATCCAGTATCTTCGGGTCGACCATGGCGTGGCCGCCCAGTTTGACGACGATGGTCTTGCCGTGGAACCGCTGGATATACGGCATCGCCTCCATCAGGACTTCTTCGCGTTTCATGCCTCTTCCTCACATGGGCCCGTCTCCGTGCCCTCCCTGAGGATACTGGACACGGGCTAATCATCACAGATTTGGAGCATCATACGATAAAACTGCTTCCGCCACAAAGGAAGACCCCCGGTACCCGGAGAAGGGGGGACGGGAAGCCTCCCCGGCATACGGCACCAGAACGGAGGGTCAGAGGAGCGAACCGCAGCCGTTGCCACACCCTGAGGTATATGCTGATGTCCGGTGTCGGGACTGATGGCTGCGGACGATGCGAAAATGAAGGTAAATGAGCGTTAAAAAAAGGATATCAGGTCGTATATTTCCCGTTGATCTCCACATACTTCTCGGTGAGATCGCATCCCCACGCAGTGGCGGACGCCTCTCCCGCCCCAAGATCGAACCCGAAGATCACGGTGTCACCCTTCATCAGGTCCTTTGCAGCGGCAAGTGCCTGTGGACGTACCATATCATCGGCGAGGATTTCGCCCCGGCGTGCCAGGGTAACCATTGCATCGCCCTCGCCGATGGTGACCGTCGCCATCAGCGGGTCAAATTCGACACCGGCCCTGCCGGCGGCCCCGATGATCCGTCCCCAGTTCGGGTCCTCCCCGTAGACGGCGGTCTTCACGAGCGAAGAGCCCACGACGGTGCGGGCAACGGCGGCCGCGTCCTCCTCTTGTTCTGCCCCGGTCACCCGGACCTCGATGAGCTTGGTCGCCCCCTCGCCGTCCCGGGCAATCTGCTTTGCAAGGCTGATACAGACCTCCTCGAGCGCAGCGTAGAGCTCCTCCGGATCTGCCGGGCCCCGCCGCCCGGTCGCGGTCACAAAGACGCAGTCGTTGGTGGAGGTGTCGCCATCAACCACCACGCGGTTAAAGCTCCGGTCCAC
>JBFFLM010000047.1:0-7701 GCA_041554835.1 Methanogenium sp. | reverse complement strand
TGATGATTCTGCCTGCATGCTTTCTGTACAGAGGGAGAATCTGCCTGCATCCGTCGAGCGGTTCTTCAATGAATGGAAGGACCAGAGAAAGGAAATCGAGCGGCTCCGGAAAAAGATTGCTGAACTGGAGACGAAGATGATCTCCTCGGAGGACATCGGCGGTATCGCTGTCACCGTGCACATTCTCGATGCCTCGCCAAAGGAACTGGTCACCATTGCGACCGGCCTTGCCAATGAAGGCGGGGTGGCCCTTATAGCCGGCGGAACGGATCGTGTTCATGTCGTTGCGTCGTCCGGAACCCCGGCGGTCAACGCTTCCGAGATCGTACGGGAAGTATGTTCGCTTCTTGGCGGGAAGGGCGGCGGAAAGCCCGGCCTGGCACAGGGAAGTGGAGTAGCGGGCGAGTCTCTCAATGAAGCTCTTGCCCGCGGAAAGGAACTGATCTCTGAGAAACTACAGTCATGACCGGCGAAGAGGTATTGGTGCTTGAACCCGGAGACGACCGGGCAAAGAAGATCGGAAAGGCACTCTCCAATGCCTCATCCTCGGATATTCTTCATCTTCTTGGTGAAGGAGAAAAAACCCTTTCTGAGCTCTCCGAATCACTAGCTCAGCCGATTACCACGGTCAAATACAATGTGGAGAATCTCCTTGATGCGGGGATGATCGACATTGTCCGGACCAGGTACAGTGAAAAAGGACGGGTCGTTAAGGTCTATGGTGTTCGTGATCAGGTAGTAATCGTCTCGCCGGGACGGGCGGATGTCAAATCGCTTCTGATGAAATATGCGTCACTCTTTGCCCTGATTGCGATTGCATCGCTGGTCCTTGCCGGTATTGCGCCGCTGTTTTCCGGCATGGGTCTCGGTGATACGCAGACATCACAGGATGCGATGTTGAGTCCTCCGGTTCCTGCCCCTACCTCTACGGCGGCTACTAGGGGTGAGACGGTAGCGGTAATGGACTTCAACGCCGAGGAAGGAGGGGCAGGAGCGGCGAAGACCATCGCCGCAGAGGAACGGAGCGGTGTCGGTGGAGCACAGGCCGTTGAGGATTTCATGAATCTTGCGGCACTGGCCTTTTTCATGGGAGGTTTTGTCGCGATTCTCACCATGCTCCTCTATGAAGTTCTGATGACAATCCGGACAAAACAATACTGAACCTTTTTTTAAAATCATGTGTGCCGGCTGGTGGACCGGTCTATTGTGCCGGTTTTGACGAGGAAAACCGGTGCCTGAGGATCCGGAAAGGAAATGGTTGCTGCCAGAGATTCTGGTGAGAGGAGGCCCTTTGGCAGTACGGGGCTGCCTCAGAGCATCCCGATAAAATTATTGAGGATTTTAAGCCCGGTTTCTCCGCTTTTTTCCGGGTGAAACTGCACCCCATAGGCATTGCCGTTTACAACAGACGAAGCAAACCTGCAGATGTATTCCGTTGAGGTGAGGGTGTACTCCGGTGTTGTCTCCGCATAAAAGGAATGGACAAAATAAACATAACTGTCCTGGGAGATCCCTTCAAACAGGGGTGAATCCTGCTCGATATGAATGGTATTCCAGCCCATGTGTGGTACTTTCATGCCGGGTGTCAGGGGAAACTCCTGAACCGAGCCCGGAACAAGTCCCAGACCTTTATGACTGCCAAACTCGCTACTGGTCTCGAGGAGCATCTGCATTCCCAGGCAGATGCCGAGTACCGGACGATCCTGGACATAGGTGTAGAGGGCGCTTTTCAGTTCACCGAGTTTTTCCATCCCTTCAGAAAAAGCGCCGACGCCGGGGAGAACTACCCCGTCCGCCTCCATCATTTCATCGATGTCATTGGTAATCCTCGTTGTCGCACCGGCATGTTCCAGTCCGCGCATGACACTGCGAAGATTTCCCAGCCCGTAATCAAGTATAGCTACCTGCGTCATCCTCGTCCTTGTCTCCCCGTTTTCTCCAGAGTGCCTTTTCAATCCAGATGTCTGGAAGGTCATGTTTTTCTTTGTATGCATTTAGTGCATCGTCCCATGTCTTCCAGAGGTCGGGATACTCCTCCATGATGTACTCGAAGGTGGCCCAGTCACTCGACGGACACATGAAGCATCCGATACGATCGATTCGCCTGCCATAGAGAATATTGAACGGGGCCTGTTCCCTGAAGATATAGAGCCATACATGCATCGCCGTCCAGTGCTGGATGGGGGCGGCCGAGACCTGGCACTCCACAAATCCGTTTCGCCAGACCCGGGGGCTCTTCATGCGTTTGAATGATTCATATTTTCTCTGACCGATAAATGAGAGGCATTCTCCCCATTCGGTTTCGATCAGCTCCTTGATCGGAAGGAGTTTGCAGACCTTGCAGCACCATCGTGCGTCCACTGCAGGAGGGCCTTCACGTTCCATGGTGTCCCAGAATGCCTTTGCGGTGTCGGTCCGGATGATCTCTAGTCCGTAATGGCTCGCCACATCATCTACATTTGCATAGGTCTCTTCAAATTCAAGGCCGGTATCTGCAAAGAGGAGAGGAAGAGGTCCGACCGCACGGAGGGTGACCAGGAGGGTTGCAAGGCTGTCTTTACCTCCGGAATAGGAGACATTTGCCTGGATGGGGTGTTTTTCCATCACATTGCGGATAAATGCAACCGCTTCCTCTTCGACTCGTGAAAGGATCTCTTCATTTGCGCTGACCGCTTCTTCCCACGTTGCAGGGCCGGGAATGCAGGTGGTATCCCTTACCTTGCGGGTCCTGACGATCGCGCCGCGATCCATTGTCCGTGCGGTCTCGGCATCCGTCTTTGCCCTTCCCACCGCGATGCAGGCTCCGTCCCTGTCAACGATGAAAACCTCATCTCCTTCCCGTACGGAATCCTCGATGGCAACAAGGCCGGGGGCAAGAACGCTGGCTGATTTTTCCCGGATAGAAGGAATTGCACCGCTGTCCACCACCACGAATTTTTTCTCGGGTTTCATGTACAGGGCCGCAGACGGCCGGGGGAGGGGTTCCCACCTCTTTTCCTCCGGAAGATAACGAATCGCACCCACCACTGTGCCGCCCATAACGATCTCTTCCATCCTGTCCTTGTCAGGCACTTTGTTAAGGACTGCAAGATGCCCTTCGGGAATCAGAGGAACACCGAAATAGTCGCGAAAGATGGTGTTGATATGATCTATGTCGGAGGGGAATGCCGGCCTTGCATCGCCGGGGGGAGTAATTGATACTTCACGCGCGGAGGCTTTGCAGGCGCATTTTTTGCCAAGAACCGGAACATGGCACTGATCACACCAATGGAGGTGATTTTTACCCAGATATTGGAGGCGCATACTTCTTCAGACGTTGAACCGGACGTAATAAATAGTGGAGGGTTGCTGCACCGGATGGGCGTCGAAATATTCCCTTTGCAAAGGGTTAATTCATAATATGCCGATATTTTTCATGTGGAAAAATCTCTGTTATTTCTACCCGGTCGTCCGTCATAATGGGCCCGGTCAATACTTTCCTTACGGAGGTTGATTTGTGGTGTTGTATAAATCTGGATTACACGGCAGGCGCCGGACTGGTGGTGCATGAAACCTGTCGCTGTAACTACAATATTTGCTTTTCTGGTATATCTCCTGCTGACGGCCGGTTCAGGTGATGTTCTCTTCTGGTCATGGCCGGAAATCGTCGCCGGTGCCCTTATCGGCGTGGTTGTCGGTGGTCTTTCGGCGTCATGGTTCTGCAGCAGCGGGAACCTGAGGATGGCACATCCGTTCCGGTGGGTTCTTCTTGCCATCTATTCCGTTGGACCCCTCTTTGTGGAGATAATCAGGGCAAATATCGATGTTGCAATCCGTGTCATAACGGGCAACATCAGGCCCGGGATTGTAAAATTCAATCCTGGCCTCAGAACTGATCTCGGAAAACTTCTTCTGGCAAACTCGATAACCCTGACCCCGGGAACACTCACCGTCGAGGTGGACGATGCCACGGGAGTGTTCTATGTGCACATGCTCAATGTGGATGAAAGGTGCGGCGAAAAAGAGATGTGTGATGCTTCGGACATCTTTGCATTCTTCAACATGCCTGACTGGATACGGAGGATTGCAGAATGATCGATCTCTGGCAGACTGCTCTTGCAGTCCTGTTCATCCTGATTCTGTTGGTGATGATCCGACTCTTTAAGGGTCCCACAGCCCCTGACCGGGTGGTCGCGCTTGATGCAATCAACACCTTTACTGTCTGTGCCATCCTGATATTCGGGGTTGCCTTCCAGGAGACGGTCTATGTGGATGTTGCCATCGTCTATGCCGTTCTCTCCTTTGTCGGAACACTCTATCTGGCAAAGCTTGTCGGGAGGGAGATTTGATGGATGCCGGAATAACCATTCTTGTCTGCATCGCCATCGGACTCTTGGCATGCACCCTCGGTGTTGCGGGCATCCTGCGGTTTCCTGATGTCTACACCAGGCTGCATGCGGAGACGAAGCTGACCACCTTCGGGTCGATTTTCCTCTGCCTTGCAATTATTGCGTATGTGGTGTCGCAGTATCTTGCCGGAGGGGACATTCAGTTTGTCGTTTTTGGCCTGCATACGCTCCTGGCACTGATTGCCCTGGCATTTACCAACGCGATTGGTGCCCATGCCATCTCACGGGCCGCGTACCGGGCAGGAATCAAACCGGAAGGTGTAGTCGACCGTCTCTCGGAGGTGGAACAGAAATGATTGACCTGATCATTCACGGACTGATACTTATCGGCCTTCTTCTCTCTGCGGGAATGATATGGCATTTCAGGAATCTGCTCTCTGCTGCCATCTCATTCGGCGTGTTCAGTTTCCTGCTTTCCCTGGAATTTTTGATCCTCCAGGCACCTGATGTTGCCATAGCAGAAGCAGCTATTGGTGCCGGTCTTACGACGGCTATCTTCATCATCGCCATACGTGCGACACAGAAAGATCCGGAGGCGGATGTCGAATGAAACAGCTAGTGACGTGGATTGTTGTCGCGGTTATTGCAGGAAGCCTCCTTCTCTGCGCTGTGGGTCTGGAATTCGGCAATCCTGTCTACCACGATATGGATGACTATATGATCGCACACGGACAGGAGGAGACCGGTGGAAACAACATTGTCACGGATGTCGTCTTTGACTACCGTGGATTTGATACGCTTGGGGAAGCGACCGTTCTTTTCACCGCGGTGCTTGGTATCGGCCTCGTGCTTCGCACCCTCGCAAAGGAGGATGAAGAATATGAATATGAGTAACCTGGTACGCACCGGAGCAGGGCTTCTAATGCCGTTTGTTCTGGTATTTGGGTTTTATATTGTCATTCACGGGCACCTGACACCCGGTGGAGGATTTCAGGGCGGCGCGGTCATCGCAACAGCCTTTGTGCTCCTGATCGTCGCCCACTCCCGTGAGACCATCAGGGAGCGCTTATCCATTGGGTTCCTGAAAAATACCGAAACGCTTGGTCTCATGCTCTTTATCCTGACTGCCCTCATCGCGCTCGTCGCTGGAATCGCATTCTTCGGCAACTGGCTTGTTAATGCCGGCAGCCTGTTCGGAACACCGGTTGCGTTCGGGATCAACCCCGGTGATCTGAATACGGGCGGTGTTATCCCGATCATGAATATTGCGGTCGGTCTTGAGGTGCTTGGTGCTATGAGCGTGATCGTTCTTGCAATGCTTTCCTGTGTGAGGAGTGATGCCTGATGTTCGGCAATATTCCCTTTATCGCCGCCGGCATTCTGATTATTATCGGGATTATAACGATCGTAACCCGGCATAATCTCATAAAGATGGTGATGGGGCTTGCCGTGGTGGAAGCGGGGGTCAACCTCATGCTGGTCGCGACCGGCTATCGTGACGGCGGCGTCGCGCCCATCTTTACGAACGCACCGTCGACCGATATGGTCCTGCCGACCGTGCAGGCGATGACGCTTACGAATATCGTAATCGGCATCGCAACGACGGCGCTTCTGCTCTCCTTTGTGATGATCATCTACCGGAAATACCGTTCTGCCGACGTGCGTGATATGCGGAGGCTTAAAGGATGATCTGGGAATTCTGGAGCGCCAACGCACCCGCATTGCTGCTTGCAATCCCGATGCTCGGGGCCTTTGCGACCCCGCTTATCGGGAGAATAGGAAAGACACCACGCAATCTGTGGATTCTTCTCATAACCGCACTCACCTTTGCAACCTCTGTCGTTCTCGCAATGGAGGTTTATACGACGGGACCGGTCATCTATACCTTCGGGGCCGCAGCATCCTCTGCCGCTCTCGTTTCAGATTCAGGCGGTATTCCCATCCGCATCATCTTCAATGTGGATGCAATGAGCGCCTTCATGGCCCTCTTCGCCTCCTTTGTGGGGATGGTCTCCGCCGTCTTCTCCTTCCCGTCAGGAAAAATGGAATCCGGCAGGGACGGTTACTTTGCCCTTCTGCTCCTTCTCCTTGTGGGAATTCTCGGTATGGTCTGCACCGGAGATCTCTTCAACTTCTTCGTATTCCTGGAGATCAACTCGCTCGCCGGGGCGGCACTGGTTGCCTACCGCATCGATAAGGGTGTGGCGGTGGAGGCGGGCCTGAAATATGCATTCCTCTCCACCCTTGCAGGGCTCCTTGTCCTCTATGCCGTGGCTCTCCTGTACGGGCAGTATGATTCCCTGAATATTGCCGTCATCGCAGAACGGATGCAGTTCGGCTTCCTTGACAAGGTGGCCCTTGCCCTCCTCCTGACGGGGCTTGCCATGAAAGCGGGTGCAGTGCCGATGCATTTCTGGACGCCTGATACCTACTCGATGGCCCCGTCGGCAATCACCGCGTTTCTTGTTGTGGCAAGCCAGGCAAGCCTGTATGGGGTCTTCAGGGTTGCATTCACCCTCTATGGGCTGACGCTCAACTACGTCACCGTCGGGTGGTTCATCATCATCCTCGGTGTGCTCTCTATGTTTGTCGGGGTGTCGATGGCCATACCGCAGAAGGATGTGAAACGGCTGATGGCCTATCATGCAGTTTCTCAGACCGGGTATATGCTGCTAGGCGTCGGGGTTGGTCTTGCCGTCCTCGGAGATCCGGTGATGATGGAGTCCTTTGGCCTTACGGCAATGGAGGGAGGTATCTTCCACATCGTCAACCATGCGATGTACAAGGGGCTTTTATTCCTTACGGCAGGAGCAATATTCTACCAGACGGGGACCCGCAACCTCAACAAACTCGGAGGTCTGGGGCACTCGATGAAGTGGACCATGCTCTTCTTTGTTATAGGAGCCCTTGCGATTGCCGGCATACCGCCGTTTAACGGATTTGCCTCGAAACTGATGATCTATGAATCGGTATTTGCGTTCAACCCGTTGCTCTCGATCATTGCAATGGTGGTTTCGATTCTGACCCTGGCATCGTTTGTCAAGGTGTTCCATGCAATATTCATGGGGCCGAAGCAGGAGCGGTACGCCGAGGTAAAGGAAGTGCCCGCCCCCATGCTCGCTGCCATGGGCATCCTTGCCCTCTTAACCGTGCTGATGGGCATTTTCCCCCAGCAGATCGTCGACCTGGTGATAAGCCCTGCGGCAGGTGCGCTTGTCGACCAGGGCAGTTATATTGCATCGGTTATGGGAGGTCTCTGACATGGCACTCATTGAGACACTGGATACGGGATTCGGTGCATGGAACCCGATCTTCTGGCTTGTTGCACTTGTGGTAGCGCTGGTGATTGCATGGCTTATTCGCTCCCGTGGCG
>JBFFLM010000046.1:0-7821 GCA_041554835.1 Methanogenium sp. | reverse complement strand
TAAGTGCATACATAATCTCCTCAGGGAGCGGCATAGAGGAAGGCGCTCACGCTTCCTTTTTCCCTTCTTTTTTAGCTGCAAATATGCCGCGATGTACTACATGTATGAAACCAGCACACCCCTTTGCACCTATCCCATCCGATATCACTCGATTCTTTTTCGATGGGAAATGAGTATATTCTGTTCCTTCACCCGGGTGTGGCTTTATTATCATTGGATAATAAGGAAACCACATCAATAGGTGGGGTGAGGCATGAACCAGAAGAATCTCTCTATTGCAATCATTGTGGTGGCAGCGATTGTCATCGTGATTGGTCTATGGCTGTCTGGAGCCGGGCAAAGCGGGCCGCTATCCGGAGATGTAAATTATAATTACTGCGTGGATACGCAACTGAAGGCAGATTGCTACCTCGGGATGGTTCGGACGGAAATCTGGGGCACGCTCAAGACTTCTAGCGGGACACCACTACCAAATCAAATCTTAAAGGTCTGGGGGTATGAGGAGCCGAGTGACACTTGGTGGTATTGGTTTGACATGACTACTGGTGCCGATGGCACATTTAAAGTTACAAAGTCTACCGCTGTTACCTATCCCCCCAGGATAATCTATGAAGATGGCGAAATTAATGGAATCAGGTATTGTGACGCATGGGTCGATTGCACCCCATCAGCAGGAGTTAAGTTGTGACAATAATCGAAATCCAATTTCTCGATTCTATTTAAAATTGGGTAAAAAATATCTCTATTCTCCTAATGCGGGCAAATATTGATGTGTCGGCTTGAAATTTATGGTATCTACTCTGAACGTCAGAGCTTGGAGTGGTGATGGCAATTGTTTTCTTCTTCGAGATACTAGCAAAGGAATAATTGGAGGTAAGGATATGGAGAGGGGGAGAGGGATTTTACTAATTATTTTTGCCGTTTGTGCAATAGGACTATTATGTGGGGTGGCCTGTGAACGTGCGTCTGCAGAGGTTGTGATGGATATTTACGAGTTTCAGATAACGACTAACAATGCCAGCCAGCAAAACCCGGATGTCTATAACAAAACAGTAGTGTATCAGGATAACAGGAACGGGAATTGGGACATCTATGCATATACTCTGGCTGGTTCATTTTCCCCTGAGACTCGGATAACCACCAACACCAAAGATCAAATAAGTCCGGCGATCGATAAAAACCGCGTTGTATACATGGACAACCGTAATGGGAACTGGGATATCTACCTGTATGATCTGGTCAATCATACGGAGACACGGATCACCACCGATGTCGGAAATCAACAGTTTCCAGACATCAGCGGTGACCGCATCGTGTGGGAGGATGACCGGTATGGGATCCCGGACGTGTATGTATACGACTTGAACACCCATACGGAAACCCGGATCCGACAACAGTCATATACCTCTGATAACCGGCATCCCGCGATTTCTGGTGACCTTATAGTCTACACCCAGGATGAACTTGGTCTACCCCCGCAGATCTGGTACATGTACTTGGGAAGCAGGGGCGGGCCCACGGAGTGGTTTGCGGGTGATCCCCATCCTGCAGTGGACGGCAATCGTGTTGTGGCAGAGGCAGAAAGTACAGTCAACTCTTTATACCCCGATGCCATCACCCTGGAGGACTGGAGCACCGGTCTTACCTGGAGAGATCCTTTTCTGTCTTATCAGAAATATCCCGATATATGTGGCGACTATATCGCCTGGATGGATGATCGGAATGGGAACTGGGATATCTATATGTATCAGGTGGCCAGGCAGGAGGAGAAACGAGTAACGACCGATAGCACAGATCAATGGTACCCGGCGGTATCATCCGTTGGGGGTAACTACATCGTGTGGCAGGACCTGAGGAACGGGAACTGGGACATCTATGGCGCCTCAGTGGGATACCGTTGGCTGGTAACACACCCTGCGCCCCAACCCTCCCCTCCAACCCCGGAGAAGGTTATAGAGCGGATTGAGAATCTCAAGGGTCTCCTCGGGAACTATACCCAGATTCCCGCCAGCGATATTGCTGGAGCCAATGCGAAGGTTCGGGAGAACCGAAGAAACACACTCCTGAATGAACTGAACGCAGTAATCCACAGTATCAAGGCAACCTCCAAAAAAACCGACAATTATCGTGGGGCCATCGCCCATCTCGATGCCATACTGGATAAGACAGACGGGTGTGTACAACGGGGTACCCCGGACACCATTGGTTCCGGCTATACCCCGGACTGGATCATCAACTGCCCTTCCCAGGAGACAATGTTTTATAGCATCAATGGTTCCATCAGGATTTTACAGGAGCTTATGGAAGGTTCCCCAGGGTAAATTTTTCATTTTAATCACTTTTCCGATATCTTCACATCTTTCCCCTTTCGCCGAAACAGAGGTTGACAAGGAGCGTTGAAAGGTGAGAAAATGAAGACGTTAATCATCTACAAGTCCGTCCATCAAATGAATGCCGAGAAAGTGGCAAAGGCCATGGCAGAAGCGATAAACGCGGACCTCAGGAAGGTTGAGGAGGTCACGCCGGCCATGCTGGAGGAATACGACCTGATCGGTTTTGGGTCGGGCATTTACTACGGTAAACACCATAAAACGCTGCTCGACTTCGTAGCCGGCCTGCCGCAGCAGGGCAAAGCGGCATTCGTCTTTTCCACGAGCGGCGGAGCTTTAAAATCATGCATAGGGAGCTACGGGCTGCCCTGGTGCAGAAAGAATTCGAGATCAAGGGCGAATTCACGTGCCCCGGGTTCGAAACTATCGGGATGTTTAAGCACATCGGCGGGTTCAGGAAGGGGCGTCCGAATGCAAAGGACCTGGAAAAAGCCCGGACTTTCGCAAAGGGCCTGCTACAAGCGCCATAACGGCATCGCAGTGTAAAAACGACTCAATTGGGCCCAAGATTGCCGGTACCTTCCCCGCGAGCGGGCTAATTTATTGAAAATGGCAAAGATTTGGACAGTTAGTCCCGAGTGCGGTTTTATAAAATATCACATCTGATATCACCCGATTCTTTTTCGATGGGAAATGAGGTGTTTTTGTTCCTTCAGGTGTGGCTTTATTATCATTGGATGATAAGGAAACCATATCAATAGGTGTGGTGACGCATGAACCAGAAGATTCTCTATATCACAATCATCGCAGTGGTCGCGGTCATTGCCGTGATCGGCCTGTGGCTCTCCGGGGCCGGGCAAAGCGGGCCGCTCGCAGGCTGTACCGACTGCGCCGTGGGCCCGCAACAGACTACCCTGACACTGGAGGTGTGGGTGAACAATGAGTATGTGAGCAGTGGGCCTGAGCGCGAAATTATCTTTCGGGGGACTCTTCTCGCGGGTGACTCTCCCGTTTCTGATCGGACGGTGACCATCAGCACCGAAGGAAGTACCGTGGCAACGGTCACGACTTTTGCGGGGAGATTCGAAGCCAGTTATGCAGAAACCGGCGGCAGCCAACCCTATGTCGCGACCTTCGCGGGCGATGATCAGTACCTGCCATCAGAGTCCGGCACAGTATCATCGCCGGTGCAACCATTCGTCTGAGGGAAGGGATGCTCCCCCGTTCCCTACCGCCGATGGAGTACAGTACGAGACTCCGCTATCGTAGCCGCCATCGGAGACTACCATGGGACAATAGGAGAGATCTTCCCCCTCCACTTTTCCAGACCTGCCGTCTGAACCGGTAGCCGTTTCTTTCCACAGAGGCGACAGGATTACCTCTGTCATCCTATCGATCGGCTCACAAGAGGAGCATGTGCCGGTTCATGCAGGATCACCTGACCGGATGCATCAGGACGCTCAGGTGATGAAGGGAGTGAATGGGTGCCGGTATCGGGCCCGGCCCTCTTATCCAGCACCCCGGCATCAGAGCAGGCTCACGAATGAATAATACTTGACTGGGAGGCTTGATACTCCCCGTCACCCGCAAAGACCGCGAAATATTCGCTGGGGCTATACTCGCCATATAGGACATCGAATGCGCCATTGGTCCCTGTCGTTACCGTTTTTACGCTATAGGGGGGATTGGCATTTTTCATGATGGTCACGGTTCGGCCCGGGACAGGGGCGCCACTCGAATCAGTCAGTGTTCCGGAGAACTGAATGGCACGTTCCATCATACCATCCTCTTTTTCCAGAATCACCGTCACCCCCAGCGTGAGGAACGTCCTGACAGGTGTGGGTGGTGTCGGCCCCGCCGTGGGAATTCCCACATCACCCGAAAGGGGCCCGGTCTGCCCCGCCCCTGAGAGCCACAGACCGATAACAATGGCGATCGCCGCCACCACAACGATCGTAAGATAGAGATTCTTCTGGTTCATGATGTCACCGTACTAGATGCATTACCGTAGTGCGTACGTAACATAAGTGTATCCCCTGAGCTGAAAGGGGGGTCACTATTTTTATCCGGCTGTGCCCTACAGATTATCATGCACCTCCCCGTGGGTCGGCGATACCCTGAGACGGTCTTCCGTGGCATTCTCGTAGTGCTGCTTGTGGTCTCGCTCGGCCTGCTCGGGGGCGTGGTGGTACTGGCCGGTGATCTGACCGGATTCTACAACGAGATCAGCAACGCGACCCAGCTCGTGGCCAGTATGGTCGCGGCGGGTGTGGCTGCCTGGATCTACCTCCGCCGGAACCCGAACCTGCTTCTCGCACATGGGGCTTTTGCCGGGGCGACATGGACCCTCGCGAATGCGTTCTGGTATGCCTATTTCATCCTGATCGGTGAAGGACTGAACTACCCGACCGTCGCGGATCTCGGGTTTGCCGGAGTCTTTCTCTTCCTGATCGCCGGGTACATGGAAGGGATGCCACGCGGTCCCCTCCCGTCGTGGTATGCAGCACCGATCGCGGTGCCTTTCTTCGTTTTCGGTCTCGGGCTCGTGTATCTGCTCGGGGTGAACGCGAAGACCCTGACCACGCTGGTCATCCTTGTACTCGCTTTCATCCTCCTGTCGGAGGCCATTCTCCGTTCGGCCCACCGGTTCCCGGTGCTGCTCGGCGGCACCATCGCCTTCTCTCTCGCACATATACTGAACTCACTCCGTTCCACCCTGCCTGACCCCCCGTGGGCCGTGAACGCGGCCGGTTCACTGGCCGCGATCGCGTTCTCGCTCCTTGCACTCGCGTACCTCCGGTATGGAAAGGAGGAGGAGCCATGATCCTCGAGTTCTACCTGGCGGCCTCGCTGCCGCTTTTCTTCCTCCTGGTCTTCCTTGAGGGCGGGCAGCGGAGGATCCTCGCTTTCCTGATCTGGGGCCTGTCGGCGGCGGTGATCTCCTATTACATCATTCATGCGCTCTCCCTTACCCTCGCGGCAGGCACGGTCCTCACCGATGTATCGATAGCTCCGGTGGTCGAGGAGTTCGTGAAAGCCCTGCCGCTTTTCGTACTTCTGCTGGCCTTCGGGCAACGGTACTCCAAGGAACTCCTCGTGCTCGCAATGGCGTCAGGATTCGGATTCGCGATCCTGGAGAACTACGTATATATCTCGAGCTTCATGCTCGGCGGCATGGGGGCAATTGCGTATGCAGTGGTCCGGGGGATCACGACCTCGGTAATGCACGGGTGCATGACTGCGATCATCGGTTACGGGATCTTCCTGACATCCGGCTTCTCGAGAAGGTCACTGCCATCGATCCTTTTCGGGCTGTACACGGTCGCGGTGACCATCCACGCTCTCTACAACCTGCTGGTCGGGCATACCGGGTCCGGTCGGATGGTTGCGATCGCCCTGCCGCTCCTCCTCTTTGTGCTCCTGCTCATCGCCTACAACCGGGACACCATCGGGCCGAAACAGACCGAGTCAGCGGACTAAAACGGCCAGGGATCCGTAAAAAGGATGAGCTCGAAGAGCCTGCTTCCCAGGGAATGAGGTGGAGAAGCGGCCATTACCCACCAGCAAGCACCCTTCGCTACCTTCAGCGTACCACACGTGTTGAGATGGTACTGTGCCGCATCACGGAGGAACTCACGCTGCCGGGCAGCAGCTGCCCGATTCCCCCTGTGCCGCGTGAGCCCGGGACGATGAGATCGGCCTTCAGGAAAGACAACAGCAGTGAGATAATATATACATCGGAACCCCACTCCTCCTATCGACCCAGGGAGTGTCATAAGATGAACATATGGAACAGTGTGGTGGCAGTCGCGTTCCTGTGTGCCGTGATCGGGAGCGCCGTATGTCCGTGTGCCGGAGCCGAAGCCGTAACCGGAGCAGCGCCTGCCCCCGATGCAGCAGCAGCATCACCACCCACCGTACAGAGTGACAAGTTAAACGGCCTTCCGATGGCAGACCTCATCGGGGGTCCGCTCTCGGCGGTGGTCAGGGCGCAGGAGAGAATGGCTGCCACGACGACCGCGTTTTTGGAGAGTGCCGATCTCGAAGAGTTCGCGGACGGCCCGCTGGACATGAGTCTGACCCTGCAGCAGACGCTGTAGGGCCATAAGAGGAGAAGTCCGGCAGGCGGCAGGCGCCGTAGGGACGGCGTACTGGTGACGGCTTTGTCGATCGTCAAGAACACCTGTCCCAATCCTGATGCAATAGCTGCCTGCATGGCCGGATTTCATGCCACGGCAATCTGCATGGAGGCAATAGCGGTTGAATTATTTTATCATCGCATTCCTGCTGGGAAGGGAAAACAACATAGCAGACGTCTGAAGTACGGCAAACCCATTCCCGGATAGCAGACACGGGGACCTGCATATGACAACCGCCTTATTTCTGCCCGGCATTTCTCTTACCATGGAAAACACCGGGATTGAGAGGATGCTGGTCTTTGTTGAAACCTTCTTCAGACAGTCAGGATCACATGGTCTTGATCACACGCTCCGTGTCACCCGCCTCTGCGCAGAGATCGGAAAAGCAGAAGGTGCAGATATGCAGATCCTCATCCCTGCCGCTCTCTTTCACGATGTTGCCCGTCCGCTGGAAAAGGAAACCGGCATTCCACACGAACAGGAAGGGGCACGGATTGCAGCAGGATATCTCAGGTCACATGGCTGCGATGAACGCCGTATCCGGGCAATCGTCCATGCAATACACTCCCACCGGTACAGCACAGGCACAACACCTGAAACCCCGGAGGCAAAGGTCCTCTCTGACGCCGACAAACTCGATGCCATGGGGGCGGTCGGGATTGCACGGACTTTTATGCAGGCCGGAGAACACGGGGACAGTATTGAAGATGCCACTTCGCATATCCATGAAAAACTGCTCAAACTCAGAGAACTGATGTACACAGCCACCGCAAAAGAGATCGCCGAAGAACGGCATGCCCTGCTGCAACGGTTTGCCGACGCACTGGAGGATGAGACCATCAGTGCCGGGCATGCTCCCCAAGTGCTGAAAGATCTCTAAACATCCAGCCTGCCTCTTCAGAAATATTCAAATTGTTCATCTTACTAATAAGATTTGTAAGATGCGGTATGCCATTACTTGACATAAAAACCGGAACCATTACAGAAAAAGGCCAGATTGTCATTCCAAAATCATTAAGGGAAAAATTTCCCTCCGGAGAAAAAGTGGCAATAATCTCTTATGATGACAGAATTGAATTAAGGCCTCTCAGTTCTGTAAACGAAGCGCTTTCATGTGCATATTCAGCGGAGAAGACCCTGAAAAAAGACTGGGATTCAAAAGAAGAAGATGAGGCATGGAAGAATTTGTAAAAGGTGATGTCTTAGTCGTTCCTTTCCCCTTTTCCGATCTATCCGGTGCAAAAAGGAGACCTGTTCTGTTAATTGCAGCTTTGGGAGGGGAAGACATCATCCTGTGCCAGATAACAAGCAGAAACAGAACTGACAGGTACTCTGTAAAAATTGCAGACCGC
>JBFFLM010000045.1:0-7852 GCA_041554835.1 Methanogenium sp. | reverse complement strand
GCGGGGACGTCGGTGAAGGTCGAGATCTTCTTCTTGGTCGACGGGCTCATGATGATGTCGCTTCTGCCGACAATGATGTCCGGCTGAAGCCCGAGTTCCCTGAGCGCCTTGACGGAGTGCTGGGTCGGTTTGGTCTTATGGTCGCCCATCGTGTCGGAGGGGACAAGGGTCACGTGGACGAGAATGAGATCGCCTTTTGGGTATTCTCCCCGCATCTGACGGATTGCCTCAAGAAACGGCATGCTCTCGATATCGCCGACCGTTCCCCCCACCTCGACGAGACAGATGTCGGCGACCATGTCACCTTCGAGGGGGCGGTGGGCGGCCGTCTCGATGCCTTCCTTGATCCGGTTGGTGATGTGGGGAATGATCTGGACGGTTGCCCCGAGATATTCACCCTTACGCTCTTTGTCAATGACGTCGCGGTAGACCTTGCCGGTCGTGATATTGTGGTCACTGGTGAGGCTGATATCGAGGAACCGCTCGTAGTTGCCGAGGTCGAGGTCGACTTCCCCGCCGTCCGCGAGGACATAGACCTCGCCGTGCTGGGCAGGGTTCATGGTCCCCGCGTCAATGTTAAGATACGGATCGATCTTGACCGCCGTTACGGTATATCCCCTGTTCTTCAGGAGCCTTCCAATTGAGGCAGTGGTGATGCCCTTTCCAAGGCCACTCATCACACCGCCGGTAACGATAATATATTTCACCTGTGGTCCCCTCGCTCGCCGGGTCGGTACCGGGAGTATGTATGCAGGTACTGTGTGCTCTGCACCAACATTATCATTGAGGTGGGGGGAGGTAAAAAAGGGGATCGGATGTGGGTCTCTAGCGGTGCAGGACCGCAAATGATGCATCTGATTTTGAAAGGGTCACGGGCTTGTCCCCCTGGAGGTAGAGGCGCCCCTCGGCAAAGGCGATCTTTCTGCCTTTGCGCACGACCCGCCCCTCTGCCCTGAGCCGTCCCTCCCGGACACCGCGATAAAAGGAGGTGGTCTCGGAGACGGTCGCGATGGATTCGTTCTCCTCCATGACGGTGACCAGGGCAAGGGCCATCGCCTCATCGGCAAGCGCCGTGTATATGCCTCCCTGGAGCCAGCCGTCACCGTTCATCATATCTGGGGTGACCTCCATCTCCAGCACTGCCTCCCCTCTTCCGTAGGATACGATCCCGATGCCCATCATCCGGAAGAACGGGTTGGCGTCTCTCCCTTTCAGGGAAATCTCATCCAGGTACGTCATCGGTACATCGTAGTCCCGGTGCCGGGATTAAGGTTTGGAGGGAGGAGTGCATCCTTTGCGTCATTCTCCCGTCTGCAGCGAAGGAATACCAGAGTTTATGAATCTTTGTACCCGAGTATAGTGCATGAAACTGCTCATGGTTGTTGCCCATGAAAGATACCGTGATGAGGAATTCGAGGTCCCTGCCCGGGTATTTGACGACGCCGGCATTGAGTATGACGTGGCGACCGACAAACCCGGTACCTGTATGGGAATGCTTGGTGCCATCATGGATGTCTCCATGTCAATTACCAATGCAAAAGCCGATGACTATGATGGAATCGTCATCGTCGGCGGGGTCGGGTCGCAGCAGTATCTCTGGAATCATGATGAGCTTATCGCCTTGGTACGGGAGATGAATGAGAAGGGAAAACTGGTGGCGGCCATCTGTCTTGCACCTGTGGTGCTCGCCCTCGCAGGCGCCCTCAAGGGGCGACAGGCGACGGTATTCGAGACGCCCCTGTCGGTGAACACCCTCAAGAAACACGGTGCCACCTACCAGAAGATCCCGGTGATTGTGGACGATAATGCGATTACCGCAAGCGGTCCCGACGCCGCAGCTGCGTTCGCAGAAGAGATCATAGGGTATTTCTCCTGCTGATTGCCAATGGCGCCGGCACCTGGGGACTGTACCCTCGTCATACCTGCCTACAATGAAGAGCAGCGCATAGGCACCGTCCTGAAGGATCTGAAAGGATATCCGGGCCCGGTGATCTTCGTCTGTGACGGCACAGACAGGACCGCGGATATTGTCCGTGAGTATGCAGCAGCCCACCCCGAACGCAGGATCACCTGTCTTGCATTTTCCCGCCGCCTGGGCAAGGGGGGCGGGGTGCGTGCCGGGCTTATAGCGGCAACAACGCCCTATGCCGGATTCATGGATGCCGACGGGTCCACGCCGGTGCGGGAGATGGAGCACCTCTTTTTTGAACTCGAGGGCCATGACGGTGCCATCGGTTCGCGGTGGATACGGGGGGCTAATGTCCGCGTTCCTCAGTCACTTTCCCGCCGTCTCCAGTCACGTTTTTTTAATCTCTGGGTGAAGTTCCTGTTCGGACTTTCGAATTCGGATACCCAGTGCGGGGCGAAGGCCTTTACGAAAGAAGCCCTGGATGCCGTGCTCCCCCTGATGGTCTCGGATGGGTTCGAATTTGATGTCGAACTCCTATGGCGGCTGCAAAAGGCAGGATTTGATGTGGTCGAAGTGCCTATCACCTGGGAAGACCGCGAGGAATCAAGCGTGAGAGCCGGTGCCGGATTTGGCATGGTGGTGCGCCTCATCCGGGTGCGCTCGGGGAAACAACCGGAGTGATCGAATGAAGAAGAACGTGTATATCAAAGATATCAGTCCCGGCGATACCGTCGATACAACGTTTGTGGTGGAACAGCCGTCTCTCATGAGCGGGAAGAAGGGGAAGTACATCACCTGCACCCTTTCGGATGCGACCGGATCACTTCCGTGCAAGGTATGGGGTACGGGACAGGACGAACAGGTGATTCGCGTCCATGAAGGCCTGACGGCGGGAATGGTGTACCGCTGTTATGGGAATGCCTCGGTGTTCCGTGGAACGATGGAGCTCAATATCAACGACGGGGTGGGCTACCTCTGCACCCCGGTCACGACAGAACATCTCCTGTCGGAGGACTACGTCTATTCCCCGGCAGATACAGAGGAAAATAAAAAAGAGCTCTATGCACTTGCCTGTTCGATTGCACGTGAGCCCCTGCAGCATTTCGTCCGTTCGGCACTGGAGACGTATCCTCTGTTCTTCGAGGTGCCTGCGGCGCGGTACAAGCACCATGCGTATATAGGGGGGCTTGCTGAGCATTCTCTTGAGGTTGCCCGCATGGCGGTTGCGATGGCAGACGGGGCCAGTGGCGTTGCCTTGGACCGGGATATGGTACTCGCGGGAGCCATCCTGCATGATATAGGAAAGGCGGCCTCGTTTGAAAAACAGGGATTCTCCTTCATTTCCCTGCCAGCCTATTCCCTTATAGGACATACGACGCTCGGCATTCAGATGGTCAGCCGCCTGCAGGAGGAGAGACGGTTACCTGAAGAGGACTATGTACACCTTTTGCATATCCTTCAGTCACATCATGGAGAGTATGCGGAGGTCAGGCCGCATTCGGCGGAGGCATGGGCTGTTCACTTCGGGGACAATGCAAGCGCAACCCTCCATGAAGTCGATGAGGATCTGCGGGAGACCGCCCCCGGTGAAGTGCTGAAGGGACGCCATTCCGGAGGGCTGGTCTTCCGGTTTAAACGCCCCGAGGAAGCCTGTCAACCACAGGAAAGAGAGTATCAGGGGACCCTCTTCTAATCTTATTTTTTTAAAAAGAATGACGGTATGTTGAACGGTGAGGTTCAGATGCCGTTTCGCCGCACCCGGACGGATGCCGCATGGGCGGTGAGACCTTCTTCGGTGGCAAGGCGTTCCACAATATCACCGATGGCATCCAGTCCCTCGCGTTCGATGATCTGGATGGTGGAGGTCTTGGAGAAGTGGTCCACGCTCAGCCCGGAGTACATCCGTGCATATCCTGCGGTCGGGAGGACATGATTGGTGCCTGAGGCGTAATCGCCGCAGGCGACAGGGGTATAGGGTCCGGCAAAGATGGAGCCTGCGTGGCGCACCTTCTGGAGGACCGGGAGGGTATCTCTTACCTGGATGGAGAGGTGTTCGGGCGCGACGGCATCGCTGATGGCAATCGCCTCATTCAGGTCTGCTGCGAGGACATACCCAGAGTTTGCAAGTGCGCTGGTGATGATCTCACGGCGGGGGAGGGTTTCCATCTGGCGGCGGATCTCTCTTCCTGTCTCTTCGGCGACTCCGGGGTCTGTGGTGATGAGGACGCATCCTGCGTGCGGGTCGTGTTCGGCCTGTGCCAGGATATCCGCGGCAATATAGGTGGGATTGGCGGATGCGTCGGCGATGATGCCAATCTCCGACGGTCCGGCGGGGAAGTCGATCTCGGCGTATTCGCGGAGCATCATCTTTGCGGCGGTGACGTAGATGTTACCGGGGCCGGCAATCTTCTGGACCGGCCGGATGGTTTCGGTCCCGAGTGCCAGGGCGGCGATCGCCTGCGCACCGCCGATGCGGTAGATCTCCCGGACGCCGGCGATGTCGAGGGCAAGAAGGGTGAGCGGGTGGACAGGGGGCGGGGTGCAGCAGCAGATCTCCGGAACTCCTGCCACCCGTGCAGGGACGGCACCCATAAGCGCAGTCGACGGATAGGCTGCCCGTCCGCCGGGGACGTAGATGCCGACCCTGTCCAGGGGGGTCGCCTTCATACCGAGGGTAATACCCGGCTCGATCTCCCTAAGGCGGATATCATCACGCTTCTGGAGTTCGTGGAACTGGGTGATGCGTGCCTCGGCTTCCACGAGGCACTCCGTAAGGGTCGGGTCCGTTGCATCGTAGGCCGCTTCTATTTCCTCTTCACCGACACGGAAGTCATCAATCTCGATGCCGTCAAACTTTTTCGTATACTCCCTGAGGGCTGCATCACCGTGGGTGCGAATGCCCTCAACTATCTCGCTGACCGGTCCCCTGACCTTTTCGAGGTCGCCCCGCCGGCCGGCAACCCAGGTCTCCACGTCCAGAGGTTTCCACATATGGAGAAGCGTGTGCTATCCGGGAGTATGATGGTTTCGTCCGAAGGAGACTGCATGAGGCGGGTACAATATCGATATAAAAATGAGAGATGGTAAATCGGCCTCGATCGAGTTAACAATATGTTATTAACTTAAATCAAACATAAAGTTATAAATCAATTTCATCGGTAATTTACTCATATGAGCCAAAAAGTCTCAATGGTATTCATTGGTGCTGTCCTTCTGGCCGCTGTTTTCCTCTGCGGCTGTACAGCAACCGATGATGGGGTAACGCCAGGTGTTGAAACAACACCGACGCCAACACCCACGTCTGCACCTGCCGAGGAAGTGCAGGTGAAGGTCTTCCATGCAGGAAGCCTGACCAGCCCGTTTGAACAGATGGAACAGGCCTTCGAATCAAAGTATCCCGAAGCTGATGTCCTGCTCTATGCAGGCGGCAGTACAAAGATTGTAAAGGATATCACCGAACTTGACAAGGAAGCAGATGTCCTTGCATCGGCCGACTACTCCCTCATCCCGGCCCTTATGGTTCCTGACGATGCAGACTGGTATGCCACGTTTGCCAACAACCGGATGGTGCTCTGTTACACGGATGAAAGTCTATATGCCGACGAAGTGAATGCAGATACCTGGTACACCATTCTCCAGAAGGACGATGTCAAGTGGGCATTCTCCGACCCCAACCTTGACCCGTGCGGCTATCGCACCCCGATGGTCATTCAGCTTGCGGAACTCTACTATGACGATGACACCATCTTCGAGAACACCGTAGGTGCAAACAGCGCAATGACCGTCTCGGAGACCGATGGCGTCTGGACCATCGAGGCAACCGACCCGCAGCCGACCGGCACCCTGCAGATCCGCCCGAAGTCCGTCGAGCTTGTCCAGATGCTTGAGGCCGGCGGTCTTGACTACGCATGGGAGTACCGCAGTGTCGCCGTGCAGAACAGTCTCAGGTTCGTTGAGCTCCCGGTGGAGATTGATCTCTCGTCCGCCCAGCAGGCCGACACCTATGCACAGGTTCGGATCAACTGTACCAGCGGTGTCAACCTCGGCAAGCCCATCGTTTACGGCGTAACGGTCCCCCTGAATGCTGAACAGCCCGACTACGGCGAAAAGTTTGTAGAAATGCTCATTACGCAGACCGGCAATGATATTATGGCGTCCCAGGGACAGCCGCCGATTATCCCCGCAGGGGGCTACGGCGCTATTCCCGACGGACTTATCCCGTATGTGGAGATTCTCTGATACTATCATTTTTTCACGGTGCAGACAATGAGAGGGGATCAGTCGTGGTGGAGGGGATACCGTTCATCACACCGGCTCCCCGATGCATGCCTGATCTCCTTCGGGCTCACCGGATCGCTGATTGTGATTCTCACGGTCCTTGCCATCCTCTCTCTTGCTGTCCCCGAGTTAGGTGACCTGCCTCATCTTGTACAGGTTGCGACGCAGGAGCGGGTCGTCGATTCGATCATCCTGACGATGGGGGCGGGGCTCAATGCGGTTCTCATCCTTCTGCTCTTGGGGATACCTCTTGCCTATGTTCTGGCACGGGTGAATTTCCGTGGGAAGGGGATTGTGGAAAGTCTCGTCGATCTCCCGCTGATGCTGCCGCATACCATCGCAGGCATCATGGTCTATCTGCTCTTCATGGAGCGGGGGGTTTTGGGTGCACCGCTCGCCTCTGCGGAAATATTCTTTGAGGATGCATATGCAGGGATTGTTGCCGCGATGGTCTTTGTCTCGTCGCCGTACCTGATCAACAGCGTCCGGGAGGGATTTGAGAATGTGCCGCTGCATATAGAAAACGTGGCCCGTACGCTTGGGGCGAGCCGGTTCCAGGCCTTAGCCCGGGTCGTTCTTCCCCTCTCCGTCCGGCATATTTATTCGGGTGCAATCCTTGCCTGGGGGCGTGCTATTGGTGAGTTTGCCGCAATCATCATGATTGCCTATTACCCGATGGTGATCTCGACCGTGATCTACTACACCTTTACCACCCACGGGATCAGGGAGTCACGGAGTGTCGCCTTCGTGTTTCTCATCGTCTGTCTTGCGGTCTTTGGCCTGCTCCGGTTCCTGACACGCTTCATGGGGAAGTATGATGATAGAATTTGACGGCGTATCACTGAGACTCGGCGAGTTCTCCCTGCAGGAAGTGTCCCTGCACATCGGCAGAGGTGAGTATTTCTTCATAATCGGCCCCTCGGGGGCGGGAAAAACCGTCCTTCTGGAGGCGATTGCCGGTCTTCACAGCCCGGATGAAGGCCGCATCCTCCTGCGGCACGATGACGTCAGGAATACCCCTCCCGAAGAACGGCGGATCTCGCTGATGTACCAGGACTATTCCCTCTTTCCCCACATGACGGTGGAGGAGAACATCGCATTCGGGCTGAAGATACAGCATGTCCCCCCGGAAAAGGCGCAGGGACGGGTCCGAGGGATAATGGAGCGTTTTGGTATAACCTCTCTTGCCCATCGCCTCCCACGGACGATGAGCGGAGGTGAGCAGCAGCGGGTGGCCCTTGCCCGGGCCCTCGTGGTCGAACCCGATGTCCTTCTCCTCGACGAACCGCTTGCGGCCCTGGACCCCCTCACCCGCGATTTTTTCATCGTCGAACTTGCCCGTATCCGTGAGGAGTACGGGTTAACGGTGGTGCACGTAAGCCACTCGAGGGAGGAGGCCCTTCGGCTGGCGACGAGGGTGGCCGTCATCATCGACGGGCGTCTCGTGACCGAAGGGACGAGGGAAGAGATCTTCTCTGCGCCGCCATTCCGTGAGGTCGCCAGGTTTGTCGGTATGGAAAATATCCTCGACGGTGAGGTGACGGGTGCCGCCGCCGGGTATGTGACGATACGCATTGGTGAGTGCCAGCTGCGTGCCCCGGACCGGGGGTTTAAGGAGGGGGATAAGGTCGCCGCCTGTATCAGGGCGCATGAGATCCGCCTCTC
>JBFFLM010000044.1:0-7916 GCA_041554835.1 Methanogenium sp. | reverse complement strand
GCTGGAGGAGCGGGTCGGCAATGACGGGGATGATGCCCACCTCTTCTGCCGCCCGGATATTCTCCTCAAGGGACGCCTCGCCGGGTACTATCACCGCAGCACTACCCGCCTCAGCAACCGCCGTGCCCACCACGGGAAGATTTCCCTCATGGAGCGAGAGGATCAGGTCCGCCCCACCCTCAATGGCGGCCAGGATGAGGGGCGGGTCCTGCGTATCCGCCGCTAGGGGGATACCGATATCCCGGCAGGCATTAAGGCAGCGCACGACGTCCCCGGGCGTTGCATCAAATCCGAACCCGAGATCCAGGATGTCGGCACCTGCGGCGGCCATCCGTGCCGCCTCTGCGGGAAGGTCATCCCTGCGGTGGGCATCCATGATCTCGGCAAGAACCTTCATCCGGGAGGTCCCTCCTATCCGGCACCCGGCAACAACATAGTCAAAATCCGCCTCCGCCTCGCGCTTTGCAAGGGTGACCTCGGCTTCCTTTCGCCGGATATCCCGGAGAAGCTCGTCTGCAGGGACCGTCCGGGAGAGTTCGACCGTTCCGAGAAGCGGGAGGATGAGCGGCAGATCCACCGCATGACGGGGGCCGAGGTAGACGGGAATGCCCAGTTCCTCTTCGACCGCCTCAAACGACGCGGTGCACATGCCCGAGACAAGGATCAGGTCATAGGAGCCGCCCCGGGCGATCTCGAGGAGATGGGCAGGACGGAGAAACGCGGCGATACGGCCGGTGACGACGATGTCGGCGTCGTATCCACGCGCTGCCGAACGGACGGCGCTCTCGGTCAGTTCGCCGGTTGGGAGGAGAAGGCGCATACGCTTCAATTTAATTAAGAAGAATGATAAAAGGTATTGATCTGATGCTGCGCTGTGACCTCCATGTCCATACCAGTTTCTCCAAAGACGGGGAGAGCAGTGTCGAGGACTGCCTCCGTGCTGCAGAGGAGCGGGGGCTCGACGCCATTGCTATCTGCGACCATGACACCATGGAAGGAGTCAGGTATGCGCAGTCCCTGACATCACCGGTGATGGTCATTCCGGGAATCGAGGTCTCCACTCATGAAGGCCATATGATTGCCCTCGGTATTGACGAACCCATACCCGAGGGGCTCCCCTTCGAAGAGTCGGTGGCGATAGCCCGGAGTATGGGCGCACTCGTCATTCTCCCGCACCCATACCATAAATGGCGTCACGGCGTCGCCCTGAAACTGCGGGATGCATTGGAGATGGTCGATGCGGTGGAATCGTTCAACAGCCGGTATATCACGGGGTCTGCAAACAGGAAGGCAGACCGGATTGCACGTGAACTCGGTAAGCCGAGGGTGGCGGGAAGCGATGCCCACAACGCACGGTTCATCGGCTACGGGGAGACCCAGGTCGACGCGGAGAACAATATTGACGCAATCCTTGAAGCGATTCGGGAGGGGCGGTGCCGTATAAGGGGACGAATGACCCCCCTGAGGACCTACACCCGTCAGTCCATGCGGGGGGCGAAGCGACGGATAGCACGGAAGATGCCGCACCGGTGAGGCTCGCCTTCCGGGTGGCCTATTTTGGCACGGATTTTTACGGGTCACAGGTCCAGCCTGGGCTGCGGACCGTCGAGGGGGATATGGTCCAGGCCTGCATACGGCTCGGGCTTTTTGAGGACTGGCGCGATGCAGGGTTCGCCTTTTCCGGCAGGACGGACCGGGGCGTGCATGCCAGGGGCCAGATCTGCGCCTTTACGACGTCACAGCCGGAGCGGGCCGTAACAAAGCTCAACGCGGTCCTGCCCCATGACTGCTGGTGCCAGGGATGGGCAAAGGCCGATGCTGCCTTCCACCCACGGTATTGTGCCCGGCGACGGACCTACCGGTATTACCTGCACGACCCGTTCCTTGACGAAGACCTGCTTGCAGAGGCAGCGGCATGCTTTCCCGGAACGCATGACTTCTCCTGTTTTGCACGCCTCGAGGGGAAAAACCCAATCCGCACCATCCATGCGGTGGAAATCATTCCCGAGGCTGACTTCCTGGTGGTTGAGATCCAGGGGGAAAGCTTTCTCTGGAACATGGTCCGCTGTATCGCCACGTCCCTGATTGAAGCAGGAAAGGGGCAGATGGCAGCCGCGGATATCCGTGCCCTCCTGGCAACCGGGACCGGACGACACCTGCCGCCCGCACCACCGGACGCTCTCGTCCTCTGGGATATCGACTGCGGCATCGAATTTTCTCCTATGGATATGGGGAACCGGCGTCGGGACGCGGTAACGGAACAACGGCGCAGATATGCGTCGTTAAAAAAAGTGACGGAATGTATTCCTATACCGGACGGACGAGAACGTCAGAAGGAATGATCATCCCCGACATCCAGCCGGGCATCGGGGACTGGGACGTTCGTGCGATGATGAGGAAGTTCAGGCGGTTGTTCACGAGTCCGCGGTAGGTCACCGTAAGGGAATAGTCGTTCTCCCGCAGTACCATCCCGTACATCTTCACGGTCATATGTTTTGCCGGGAACTCAACCGTCTCCCCCAGCCCGAACGTGCGCCGGTCATTGCCGATCTTCAAGGTCACCTGTTCCCCCGAGGTGACGGCAAGGACCGGGACGTTGCCGAACCGGACCTCCTTCGAATCGGGAAGGTGGACGTCGTATTGTGCCACATAGGGGTAGGTGTCACCCCATGGGTTCTGGTTCCCGAACGCATCGAAGGTCAGGTAGCCGACGGCCCCGATGACGGCGGCGGCCACCAGCAGAAGAAGGATGGCCTTTCCGGCGCCGAACCCCTTTCCCTTTGCCTTCTTCTTCTCCTCGGCAAGGATCTCTTTTTCAAGGTTTTTTCGTTCGGTTTTCCGGCGTTCCTCTTCCTCTTTTGCTTTTCGCTCGGCTTCCCGGCGCTCCTCTTCGACCTTCTTCTCCTGTTCTATCTTCTCAAGCTCACGGGCTTTCTTTTCCAGTTCTTCTGTCTTCTGCTCTTCTTCCCATTTCTTCCGTTCTTCCTCTATGATCCGCCGGCGCTCTTCATCTGAGACCCCGGAGGACGAGTTGCTCTCTCCCGCCGTTGCGGCGGTTCCCGTATTATTTTCATCTGACATGTGTGTACATTCCCCCTTAACTGAATAATAGATGAAAGCACGGCAGTCTATTTATGCATTCCCCGATATATTGCCGAAAAAAAGTGATTTGTCAGACGATATCCGCATTAACAGGGTATGCCTCGACATTATCGGGCAGAATGGCATCAACCGCCCACCCCGGAATCGGTTGGGAAGTCATCACCGCCACGTAGAAATCGTTCTGCTGGGTCTGCGGGATATACCCCCTGAACTCCGCCACCACCTGGTAATCGGTCTCAAGGAGGGTGATGCCGAAGATCCTGATGTTTACCCGTCGTGGTTCTGAGAACGTAATCTGGTCCCCCACCTGGAGTTCCGTTCCCAAACCCCCGCTGATGCTGACGATTACCTTCTCACCTGTACCTGAGACCGTCACCGGTATGTTGGCAAACTCCACCGGCGTTCCCTGCGGCATGCGGACATCATACGTGCTGATGAAGGGAAACGACTCGGCCGACGAGGGCAGGTTCATGGTAACGGAGAACGAGAGCAGCGCCGCGACGAGAATCACCACGACAATCGCCCCTGCAATCATCGTATTTCGCTTCCATTTCCCCCGACACTCCTCTTTGCGGCGTTGTTCGTATTCCTTTTCGATCTCTTCACGCTGGAGCTCTTTTTCCCGTTTCTCGGCCTCCTGCTTCTCCTCCCATGCATGGGCGCTGTCGAGACGGCGGCGGATCTCGTCATCGGCACCGGCATCCTCAAGGCGGCGGGTGAGCTCGTCATCTGCGGGCGCTGCCGCTCCTGTATCCCATGTCGTCACCGAACCGGGAATGTCGGCGATGGCATCCGCTTCTGGTTCCACGGCGCGTGCCGTTGTTTCTGCTGCCGGTACGGGTTCGGGAGCGGACTCCTGCACGCGGGCGTCCTGTACCGCTTCCTGCGGCGGCTCTTGCTGGCCGGGGTTCGTATCGCCGGGGCCATTGATGATATCGTCTGAAGTAACGACAGGTTTGGCCGGTGCCTCCTGCCCCTTCTTTTGCGCAGATGCGGGATCTTCAACGGTACCGGCCTCCCCTCCGGGTCCGCAATCCCCGCCATCATTGGTCTTCTTCTCATCTCCTTCAGGCCCACGCAACTGGTCCCTGACTTTCTCCCCCACGGACCTGGCATCTTCCGGAACGGAACTGCCATGAGCGTTGTCGGATTTCTCTGGCATTACGGGTACACTTCCTAATAGTAACCGACGATACACGGATATTTAAGGATATTGAGTTTCGTATTCAGGGAATTATACGGCCTCTGCCTCCGAATACTCCTTCGACCGTTTGGGCACGGGCATGCCGGGTGCCCTCCGGTGCCATCCCCCCGATTCAAACCATGAACGACCAAAAACGAGGCAATATACGGATAAATGTTGTTTCCTGACTCCTGGGGCGGTTTTAACGAACGTAGAGAATGGCGGACCGACCGGCAGGAAAGGACACAGGGGAAAGGCTATACTGTTTCCTTACAAAAATTACCTGACATTCATCATTAATCATGAAAAATTATCTCTGTGGGTTTGAGTGAGTATGGCAATTCCAGACGAGGAGTATATCTTAAAGACGACATCGGCGTGTGCCGGGTGCCCGTCATCCCTGATCCTCCGCTACGTGACCAAGGCGGCGGGTCCGGATACGGTGCTGGTCATCCCTGCATGCTGTACGAGTGTCATTCAGGGGGTCTATCCGACAACGGCGATGAATATCCCGGTCTACAATGTCGCGTTCGCATCGGCCGCAGCGGTCGGGTCGGGCATGAGCGAGGCATTTCGGGCAGCCGGGAAGAAGACCAATGTGATCTGTTACGCCGGAGACGGCGGGACAGTGGATATCGGCATACAGGCACTCTCCGGTGCCCTTGAGCGGGGCAACGATTTCCTGTATATCTGTTACGACAACGAGGCGTATTCCAATACCGGGATGCAGCGGTCGGGAGCCACCCCTCTTGCAGCACGGACAACGACGACGCCGGGTGGTAAACAGGACCAAAAGAAGGACCTTGACGCCATCGTTGCGGCACACAACCCGGTTTACCAGGCGACCGCATGTGCCGCCTACCCCGTGGATCTGTACAATAAGGTAGTGAAGGCGCTTTCGATGCCAGGCCCGAAGTTCATGCACGTGCTCGCGCCCTGTCCGCCGGGCTGGCGGTTCCCCTCGGATGAGACCATAGAGATGGGCAAACTCGCGGTCAAGTCCGGCATGTGGGTCCTCTGGGAACGCGACCATGGGAAACTGACGATCACCGGAGCCTCGAAGGCCGCGATGAAAAAACGCATCCCGGTCGCGGATTACCTCACCCGGCAGGGCAGGTTCAAGGGCATCACCAATGAACAGATCGATACGATCCAGGCAAACGTTGAACGAAGCATCACCTGCCTGCAAAAGGAGGTGGAAGGCGAATGCTGACCATAGGAACAGGAAACAAGGCAGTAGCCCTCGCAGTACGTGACGCAAAACCGGTCGTCGTCGCGGCATATCCCATCACTCCACAGACCGAGATCGTCGAAGAAATTGCCAACTATGTCACCGACGGCTCGATGGATGCCCGCTATATCCCGGTGGAGTCCGAGCACTCCTCGATGGCGGCCTGCATCGGTGCCGCCGCAACGGGCGTGCGAACCTTCACCGCAACCAGTTCCCACGGCCTCGTCTATATGTGTGAGATGCTCCACATGTCGGCAGGGGCCCGCCTCCCGATCGTGATGGCAAATGCCAACCGTGCCCTCGGCCCGGGCTGGAACATCGGTGCCGAACACTCCGATTCCCTCTCCATGCGTGATACCGGCTGGCTCCAGTGCTATGCCGGCACCGCCCAGGAGGCCTATGATGCAACCTTCATGGCATTCCGGATTGCCGAGCATGCAAACGTCCTTCTGCCGGTCATGATCAATCTCGACGGGTTCCTCCTCACCCACATCACCCAGCCCTTCGATACCGTCGATCCCGAGGGATTCCTCCCGCCGACCAGCACCCCCCACGCCATCGATACCGCCAACCCCGGCGGCTACGGGACGCTGACCACGGGAAGCGAGCACTTCAAGTTCCGCTGGGACATCGAGCGCGGCATGCGGGACTCCGTCGCCGTCATCAGAGAGGTCGAAGAGGCCTTCGCCGAACGGTACGGCAGGCGCTATGAGATGGTCGAGGAGTATCGCTGCGAGGATGCGGAGGTCGTGATCATCGCAATGGGCACCCTCGGAAAGGAGATGGAGGTCGCCGTCGACATCCTTCGTGAAGAGGGAGTACGGGCCGGTTCAATGCGGGTCCGCTGGTTCCGCCCGTTCCCGGCAATCGACCTTGCAGGCCGTGAGGTCGTCGTCATCGACCGCGACTACTCCTTCGGGTTCGGCGGGGTTCTTGCAAACGAGCTCCGGGCAAAATGCGGGTGCCGGCCGTTCTCGGTCATCGCCGGCCTCGGCGGCCAGGACGTGACCTACGAGGACATCGCCTCCTTTGTCCGTATACGTAAAGAGGATGGGGAATACTGGTTCGGAGTTGATGACTGATGTATGAAATACGGCTTCACTCCCGGGGCGGCCAGGGGGGCGTCACCGCCGCCAAGGTCCTTGCCTACGCAGCATTCCTTGACGGCAAATATGCGACCGCCACCCCACTCTACGGCGCCGAGCGCCGCGGGGCACCGGTGGTCTCCTTCATCAGGGTGGACGACACCCCCATTCGGGTGTATTCACAGGTCCGGACGCCTGACCTTGTCATTGTCCTTGATGCTTCGATCATGGAGCTCGTCGATGTGACGGCCGGCCTTAAAAAGGACGGTGTGGTGCTCATCAACTCCCCGCACCCGGTTGAGGTGGAGGGGCACACGACCTATACGGTGGACCTCACGTCCATCGCCCTCTCCCTGAAGATGGTCCTTGCCGGCAACCCGATTCTCAATACCCCGCTCATCGGAGCGATTGCGAAGATGGGCATCATCTCCCGCGAATCGGCAGAGAAGGCAATCGCAGGGACATTCCCGGACGAACGCAATGTCGAGGCCGCACTGAAGGCCTTCGAGGAGCTGAAGATATGAGCGCAAAACTTGCAATTTCACGCCCGGGAAAGGGCGCCGCAGGAAAGACCGGGACCTGGAGGACATTCAGGCCCGAGGTAGACCGGGAGGCATGCAACGAGTGCGGTCTCTGCCGCCAGTACTGCCCGGACGGGGTCATTGACGAAAACCTCGACATCGACCTGGACTACTGCAAAGGTTGCGGCATCTGTGCAAAGGAATGCCCGAAGCAGGCCATTGCCATGGTCCGGGAAGAGGACTGAGAGAGTCCCCTCTTCCAACTCATTTTTCCCACATCATTCTCTTTTGCCCGCAATCGGTTCCGGTTCCCGGCAGGATACCATTAAGAAGGGGAAACGGTATTCTCACTCTTTATTATGAACCCCGGATGGATGAGTTCACTATGTCTGCTTCTGATGCTGGGGATACTGATAGCAGCCGGACCGGTGGCAGGCGAAGACAACGTAACAATACTGCCCGTGACACCGACACCGGAGGCTACCGTTCTTCCCATTACGCCAACACCCGAAGCGACGGTACTCCCCATAACCCCGACACCCGAACCAACCCACCTTCCCGGAATACCCGGATCGGGTACGTCGTACTATGACATCTATACCAATATCAACGGGGCAACGATCTCCTTTGACGGCGAGTACAAAGGAGTGACCAGCGGGGGCCTCCTTACGGTCCCCGTCGCAACGACAGGAACGCCGTACTCAACGGTGACGGCCGCAAAGAGCGGGTACCAGTCTGCATCCACCTCCCTCCCCCCGGTACCGGGGGAAGAACAGCATACCTCGGTATACCTC
>JBFFLM010000043.1:0-7950 GCA_041554835.1 Methanogenium sp. | reverse complement strand
GTATCCCGGTTTATGACGATCAGATAGACAACATCATCGGCATTCTGAACGTCAAAGACGTATTTGAGGCGATTTACTCAAAGCGAGAGGGAGTAACCATTCCCGACCTCATTTATGAGGCATATTTTGTACCCGAAACGAAGGACATAGATGATCTGCTTCGTGAACTGCAGAAGAAAAAACTGCACATAGCCATTGTAATCAATGAATATGGCACTTTTGCAGGCATCATAACTGTCGAAGACATTCTGGAGGAACTCGTTGGAGAGATCATGGATGAATTCGACGAGGAAGAACCGGAAATTCAGAAGATCAGCGACATGGTCTATATCATCGATGCACGCGCATGGGTCGAACGGGTCAATGAAACCCTCAATATCCATCTGCCTCTCGACGATTCATACGAGACGATAGGGGGCCTTATTATAAACCAACTGGGGCACATTCCCCGGAAGGGAGAAGTAGTCGAGATTCCGGAAAGTGGAATTCGGCTGATGGTGATGAGAATGGCGGACAAACGCATCGAAGATCTCAAACTTATCTTCCCGATGCAAAGAAGCAACGGTGAGAATCGTTAAGATTCTCCCGGCCAAATAAATATTATGAAACGCATTGCCGTTCTCGCATCAGGGTACGGATCCAACTTTCAGGCCATTATTGACCGTGTACAAGACGGGGTAATTCCTGCCCGTATCGTCTGCCTGATAACTGATAATCCCAAAGCCTATTCGATTGAAAGGGCGGTTGATGCAGGTATCGAGGTGCGTGCCATTGATTTTCGTTCCTTTGGCTCTCGAACCGATTATGACCGTGAACTCGAACAGGCAATGGATGAAACCGGCGCGGATCTCTTCGTCCTCGCCGGATATATGAGACTTCTCAATGACAAAACGGCCGCAAAATTTGCAGGAAAGATGATTAATATTCATCCGTCCCTGCTTCCCAGCTTCACTGGTCTCCACGCCCAGAGACAGGCAATTGAGTATGGGGTGAAGGTTGCCGGATGCACGGTACACTTTGTCGACGAAGGTATGGACTCAGGTCCGATCATTCTCCAGAGAGTTGTCGATGTTGAAGAGACCGATGATGAAAATTCACTTGCAAAAAAGATCATGGAACATGAACATCAGGCACTCCCGTACGCCGTGCAGCTTTTTTGTGAAGACCGGCTCAGTATCTACGGACGCCGTGTCCATATTCGTCCAAAAGACGAATGACTTTCAGGCCTGAAATCAACTGATACCAGGAACATACCGGATATGGGAATACGCAGAAGACGTCCGAAGAAGAATGGCATCGCCCAGGAACGTATCGAAATTCTCTTCAGGTGTGCACAGAAGGAATTTGCCGTTCATCCGGAACTGAGCAAAGACTATGTCGAACGCGCACGGAGAATTGCAATGCGGGAGCGAATCCGCATCCCCAGGACGCTCAAACGTCAATATTGCAGGAAATGTTCCGCCTATCTCGTTCCCGGCATCAATGCGCGGGTCCGGATTCACAGAGGAAAAATCATCATAACATGCCGTGAATGTGGCAACCAGTGGAGACATCCGGTGGTGAGGAATTATAGGAAATAAACATACAGAACAAAAAGAAGCAAGCCAACTGAAGGCGAGCGTCTGGATTGGAAAAAGCGGCGTATCAGAACATACAATCGATGAAATATGCCGGCAGATACGTGACAACAGGATTGTCAAAATCAAATGGCTCAGAAGTACTGAAGTGGAACCAGAGGAAGTTGCCCATCTCTGCGCGGCACGCCTGATACAGGTGCGCGGAAGGACCATGGTCCTTGGACGCAGATAAAGGACGATCAGAAAGAGCCAAAGTGGCGAGCTTCACGAAATATATAAAAGGCACTCCGACCAATATGTAAAGACTGCTACTTGGCATAAATGAGAGTGGTTAGTGAATGACAACCGTATACGACATACCCCCTTAGGTACTCATCCAGAAGGCTGCAGAAGAGCTCAAAGCTATGGAAGCAGTCGAGTCGCCGGACTGGGCACAGTTCGCAAAGACAGGGGTACACAAAGAAGCACCACCATATGATGAGGAATGGTGGTACATACGCGCCGCATCTGTACTGCGCCGTATTTACGTTGACGGACCCGTCGGCGTTGAAAGGCTAAGAACATTCTACGGAGGCAAGAAAAACCGGGGTTCAAACCCGTCTCAGTTCCGTAAAGGAAGTGGCTCTGTACTACGAAAGATCGTACAGCAGCTTGAGCAGGAGGGCCTTATCGGAAACACCCCTAAGGGTCGTGTTATCACTGCAAAAGGCCGTTCATTCCTTGATGGTGTTGCCTTCTCCGTAAAAACGGAGATCGTAGAACAGAACGCTGCGCTAGCAAAGTACTGATGGACGTGAGATAGATGGCAGACGACGAGCTTGCGGACCTCCGGCGCAGACGTATGGAGGAACTCCAACGCCAGCAGATGAACCAGGCTGCAGCAGAGGAGGAGATGGCCGCCCGGCAGCAACAGCAGGACGCACAGATCCAGATGATCCTTATGCAGATCCTTGAACCCGAAGCACGTGAGCGGTTGAATACCATCAAGCTGACCCGTCCGGATTTTGCACAGGCTGTTGAGCACCAACTCGTCATGCTTGCCCAGAGTGGAAGACTCAGAGGCAAGATCAATGATGAGATGCTCAAAGGGCTGCTCAAACAGCTAACGCCGCAGAAGACAGACTACAAAATTACTCGCAAGTGATGAAGGCCGGAGTACTCTTTTCCGGTGGAAAGGACAGTTCCCTTGCTGCCCTCATGCTATCCCGCGACTATGAAGTCGAACTGAACACATTTGTGTTCAGAGGGGAAATGCCCATCAGGGCCATTGAGAATGCAGCGCGGGCATTGGAGCTTCCATTGAGAAAACGGGTTTTTTCAGCCGGACTCCTTGAAACGGTTGTCGATATGATGACATCGAACGGATACCCGAACGATGCTATCAATCTCGTGCACAGGAACGCCATCATCTCCCTTGCAAGGGAGTACGATGTTATAGGGGATGGGACGCGGATGAATGACCGCGTTCCTATGCTCAACCTGCCGGAAGTACAGAGTCTGGAGGCACGGTATGAGTGCACCTACGTGCGTCCTCTGCTTGGATTCGGAAAAGCCGCCGTTGACGAACTTGTCGCCCGCCACTTTAATGTGGAATACGGAGAAACAGGTCATATCGAAAACGGGGACTATGAACACGAAATCCGGGCAGCATTCAATGCACAGGGTATCGACCCGTATACAGTATTCCCCCCCGGCCACCAGCAGTCTCTGGTGATTGGCAGAAAGGAATAATGCCACCACATGGTGAAGGAAACATGAGCAAAGTTACAAAAGGCCGCAAGGTCAGGCTCGCAAAGGCATGTGAACAGAATCGTCGCGTGCCTGCATGGGTAATGATCAAAACAAAAAGGAATGTGACATCACACCCGCGCCGTCGCAACTGGAGGCGCAGCTCTCTGAAGGTGTAAGGTTATGGCAGATATCCTCAACGAACAGATCTATATCATTCCTCTCAGGGATGTAAAAAAAGCCCCTCGCTGGAAGAGGAGTAACCGTGCGATCAAAGAGATCCGTACCTATCTCTCAAAACACATGAAGAGCGATGAGATAAAGCTCGATAAAAGTATCAATGAGAAGGTCTGGGAACACGGATCCGAAAAACCGCCGCGAAAGATTCGCGTCCGGGCCATGAAGTTCGAGGACGGTCAGGTCCAGGCAGAACTTGCAGAAGAGTGAAATGACAGATACGATCGACTTTGCAGGCAACGAACATATCGGCGTTTACACCCGTGTATTCGACGATGTTGCATTCGTTCCGCCCGAAGCTCCTGAAGAGTACATCAGTGCCGTAGGGAGAGAACTCCATGTGGAAGTTGCCGAGACGACGATACAGGGAAGCTCGATTGTCGGGTCACTCCTGGTAGGCAATTCCTGCGGGTTCGTTGTTTCCGGACTTGCTTCAGCACAGGAAATTGAATTCCTGAAAGGTTACCGGAAGGTTATGCTCCTTGAGCGGGGAATGAATGCAGCAGGGAATGTCATTCTTGTGAATGATGACCTGGCCGTGGTCCATCCCGATATGCCGGAACGGATTGCAGAGGAGATCTCCACTTTTCTCGAAGTCCCCGTCCTGATGATGCCCATCGGAGGCGTTGCGACAGTCGGAATGGCTGCAGTTGCGACCAATAAGGGATTCCTCCTCCCCCCTCGATCTTCCAGACAGGAGATCGAGGCAATCGAAGAATACACCGACCTCCCTGTTGGAACGGGTACGATTAACATGGGATCCAATCTTATCGGAACCGGACTGATTGCAAACTCAAAGGGATACCTTGCGGGAACAGCAACGAGCGGATATGAGCTTGGAAGAATTGAAGAAGTATTAGGTTTTGTGGAGTGATTACAATGACAGAACAAACATTTGAAGTGCAGGGCGAATACCGTGAACGTGATGCATGGAAGCCCTTTACAAAAATCGTTTCGGCTGCTAATGAGAAAGGCGCAGAAGAGCGTATTTTCAACATTATCGGCAGCAAACACCACCTTAAAAGGAATTATATCAGGATAAACGGCATTACCCCGGCAAGTGGTGAATAACGTGAATGATGTGGACCCTCGAGACATCCAGATGCTTGAGCAGTACCTTACGCAGTTTACCCAGCAGGTGGAAGCATATTCCAGACAGCTTGAAATGCTTCAGGGACGCAGGGTCGAAACAGCCACTGCGGCTGAAACCCTGAAAACCCTTGCAGGTGAAGAGGAGCCCACCGTCCTCCTTCAGATTGGCGGCGGTGCGAGCCTCAGGGTGAAAATTCTTGATGCCGACTCCGTCCTTCTGAACATCGGTTCGGACGTTGTTGTTGAGCGTACAAATTCAGAATCTACCAACTATCTCAACAATCGTGTAAAGGAGCTTGAAGCGCTCGAAAAGAAAGTAGCCGAATCAATTGAACAGGTTCAGAAACAGGCAAAAGAAGTCGCTTCAAGAATGGAGGCGGCTTACATGCAGGCCCAGTCACAGATGAACCGGGGCGCATAATGCGTGATCCAGCATGTTTGATTCTCTGAAGTCAAAACTCCTAAATGTCCGGGGTAAGCTGTCGAAAAATATCGAGGAGTCCATTGAAGAGACCTCTGCAGGTTCGAAAAAGATCAATGAGATTGAATCACCTGCAGGATCTTCTCCTGTCGCTAAACAGCAGACCCAGCCAAAAGAACAACCATCTTTAAAAAACACGACCAGAAATCAGCACTCTTTTTCCGACAGGGTTAAGACCCTCGTCAAAGATCGTGAAGTCGTCATTTCTGAGAAAAAGATTGAAGGCACCCTTCAGGATCTTGAGATCATCCTTCTGGAAAATGATGTTGCTCTTCCGGCTGTTGATGCCATTTCATCACGGATGAAAGAGAACCTCACCGGTTCGACAAAGAAGATTACGCAGTCTGTCGATGCAATGGTCCTACAGGCGCTCAAAGATGCGCTTCTTGACGTGCTCGGGGATGGGTTCTCCCTGACAGGGTATATCGAGAACCACGAACGTCCGGTAAAGATCCTGTTTACCGGGGTCAACGGAGCTGGTAAGACCACAACTGTGGCTAAAGTCGCACACTATCTCAAAAAGAACGGATACAGCGTTGTTATAGGCTCGGGAGATACCTTCAGGGCCGGGGCAAACGAGCAGATGCAGACCCATGCCGATCGTATCGGCATCAAGGTCATCAAGCACCAGGAGGGGGCTGATCCTTCTGCAGTTTTGTTCGATACTGTCGAATATGCACGCGCACATAACATAGATGTGGTTCTTGCAGATACGGCGGGGCGCTTCCACAACCGGGCAAATCTGATGAATCAGCTGGAAAAGATCCGGCGCGTCATGAAACCTGATATTGTAACATACATCGATGAAGCAGTTGCAGGGAATGATGCTGTCATCCGGGCTGAAGAATTTAACAATGCGGTAGGGACGGATACCGTCATCCTTACCAAGGCAGACATGGATACCAGGGGAGGTGCCGCAATATCCATTGCCCACACCATTGGAAAGCCAATCATGTTCCTTGGTATCGGCCAGGGATATGATGATATCATTGTGTTCGAACCAGAGAGAATAGTCGAGGAAATTCTTGGAGGAGACGACAAATGTTAGACAGATTCAGCACCGGGCTCAAAGATGCGATGAAGAAACTTGCCGGTAAAACCGTCGTGGATAAAGCAGCCGTTGAAGAGCTTGTGCGGGATCTGCAGCGTGTACTCATCCAGGCGGACGTAAACGTAAAACTGGTGATGGACCTTTCAAATTCCATCAAACAGCGTTCACTCGAAGAACAGCCCCCGGCAGGTATGAGCGTCCGTGAGCATGTGCTCCGGATAGTATACGAAGAGCTGGTCACCCTTATGGGGCCGGAAACCGACGTCAGGCTTGAACCCCAGACAGTTCTCATGGCAGGTCTACAGGGAAGTGGAAAGACCACCACAACCGGAAAACTTGCCCGTTATTTCCAGAGAAAAGGTCTTCGCGTGGGAGTGATCTGTGCGGACGTATTCCGTCCCGGCGCTTACCAGCAACTAAAGACCCTTTGCGACAAGATAAATGTCCCATGTTACGGCGAACCGGGGGAAACCGATGCCGAAGGCATTGTCAGACGAGGTACCGAAAAGCTTCATGCCACCGAGGTGCTGATTGTCGATACCCAGGGACGTCATGCCCTTGAAGATGCACTTATCGACGAGATCATCGCTCTTAACAAGCTTACCAACGCCACTCACCGTTGGCTCGTAATCGATGCAGCACTCGGCCAACAGGCACGGGAACAGGCACGCCGTTTCCATGAGGCCATCGACATTGATGGCGTTATCATCACCAAGATGGACGGGACGGCAAAAGGCGGCGGTGCACTTTCAGCGGTTGCAGAAACGGGCAGTGGCATAGTCTTTGTCGGATCAGGAGAGACCATCGAAGACCTCGAACGGTTTGATCCTGACGGTTTTATCTCGCGTCTTCTGGGCATGGGAGATCTCAGGGCCCTTGTAGAACGTGCCGAAGAGGCAATAGACACCGATGATATCGATGTCAACGCGATGATGAAGGGCAAATTTACTCTAAGGGACATGTACAAGCAGCTGGAGGCGCTCAAAAAGATGGGGCCCCTAAAGCAGGTCATGGGCATGCTTCCAATGGGTAATGTCGAGCTTCCCTCAGACGCCTTCGATGTCACTTCTGCCAAGATGGACCGTTTTAAGGTGATCATGGACTCAATGACCAGCCAGGAATTAGACAACCCGACAGTCATCAGCGGATCCAGGGTTCAGCGCATCGCGCTTGGTTCCGGGACCTCTCCCGAAGAGGTGCGTGAACTGATCAAATATTACAAGACCATGCAGCGCATGATGAAGGGGATGCGCGGCGGTGCCGGTAAATTCAACATGCAGCGCATGATGAAGAAATTCGGCGGGATGTAAAGGCAGATGAAACGATTTATTGTGGTCGGTCACAAGGCCCTGACATCCGGAGATTTTTCCCTGAATGATATGCCGGGAAGCGCAGGGAGGATGGATGTCCTCTGCCGCTGCGTTAACTCCTCGCTGTTTCTCTCCCACGATCTTCGCAGGGATGTGGAATGCTATCTGGTCCTGCTCGGTGAACCGAATCCACCGAAGACCATCATGTTCAGTGGCGAACGTGTGCGTTACCTGAACCCCGATGAACGAAGCGCGGGGTCACTGATAAAAAAGGCTCTGGGTATAAACTGTGGCGATGAATTTAGCGAATCGACCAAAGGAGTCTACGTTCGCAGAGGAGGTCTTGAACGACTTCTCTCGGAATTTCAGGTAGCCCTTCTCGATGAACACGGAGTGGATATTCGAACCACGGATGAACTCCCGGAAGCCTATCTTCTCTCTGATCACATGAATTTTTCAGAAGAGGAGGAGGAT
>JBFFLM010000042.1:0-8018 GCA_041554835.1 Methanogenium sp. | reverse complement strand
TTCTTCAAAAAATGCGAACGTATCTTCAATCGGCCCGCAATATTCCTCTATCGTCCCCCTGACCTCGTCAAAGGGAACAGGTTTTACCTTGTCGGTCAGGGCCTGAAGCTCCTCAATCAGTTCCGGGGGAAGCATCTCACGCCGGGTGCTCACCATCTGGCCGAATTTGATGAAGGTCGGCCCCAGTTCCTCAAGGGCGAGACGCACCCTCTCATACTCATTCAGATGGATTTCCGGCTGTTTCTTCCTTTGGAAGAGATGCCGGCGGGTTGTGCCGGGGTACATCTCTTCCAGGGCAATGCCAAATCCATATTTGATAAGTATGTCGGCGATCTGGCCATATCGCCTGAAACGGGTTACCATAGGTAACCGAAAATTAGTGGTTCACCTACATATCCTTTCGCTGTCCCTGCCTCAGGCGCTTCCACGGGTAGGGGACCAGGAAGAAGAGGACAAGGGCAACGATAACCGGCAGTACGAAGAGCTGCATAGAAGTGGCAAGGGTCGTCATATCCGCATAGTACCCGCTCACGGCAACGCCCGCACCGCCTGCCCCCACGGCAAGCCCGAGCATCAGGCCCGAGACCAGCCCGACATTGCCCGGAACAAGTTCATGCGCCATGGTGACCGTTGTCGAGAACGTGGACCACAGGGCAAACCCGAAGACGATGAGAAAGACGAAAGAGAGTATTCCGGATGTTACCATGAAGAGCAGGAAGAACGGCACGGAGAGCGCGGTAAAGAGCAGTACGAGTTCCTTTCTCCCGTAGGTGTCGGAAAGGGTTCCAACGATCACCTGCCCCACCACCCCTGCAAAGAGCATACAGGAGACGAGAAGGTTTGCAGAGACAAGATCCAGCCCCTTGATCTGATGCAGGAAGGTCGGAAGAAAAGCTACCGACCCGAATATCGCCCATGCCCGAAACGCCGAACCGGTCACAAGAATGCCCGCCGCCCGGACCTCGCGCCTACGGTCCGATCCATCCTCGCCGACCCCAATGGACGCCTTCGGGACAGCAGCAATCTCATGTTCCGAAGGGAGAATCCGGTGGAGAATAAATGCCATGACGATCGCGGGAATCACCATCAGTGCAAGGCCCTGAAGCCCGTAGAGGAACACCAGGCCGCCCGCGATGATCGGCCCCACGGCAAAGCCGATGTTGCCCCCCACCACAAAAAATGAGGTGAGCCTCCCGCGGGCAGGGCCATGTGCCAGACGGGATACGAGCCCCAGTGCTGCAGGATGAAAGAGGGCGTGCCCGAGCGCTGCACACATCGCAAAGAGAAGGATCACCCAGTAGGACTGTACCAGCCCTATAGCGGAGATAAAGACCGCACAGATGAGGATCGTCACCTTGACCGGCACGGCCTTTCCCCGTGCGTCATACAGCCAGCCAAAGACCGGCTGCGTAAACGAGGAGGTCAGGTTCCATACCGTCACGATGAGGCCTGCCATGAAGTAGGTATAGTTGTTCTGCGCAATGAGAAGCGGGAGAATGGCGGCAATGACCGGTGAGTAGATGTCGGTCACCACATGCGCCGCGGAGAGCCCGAATATGGCCCGGGTCTCGTTCATTCAGAGGCCTCCCGTACGATACGGATGAACTCCACCGGAATGGTCACCCTGTCCTGTGTGTGATGGGCAAAGGTACGGGGGATGGGGAATTTTGTCGCCTTAAGCGTATCTACCGAACCCCGGCCCCTTAAATATCTCTCCACGAACGTTGAGGAGCCGGCATTGAAAATGCCCCACGTCACCTCGGCCGCCGCAAGCGCCGCATCGATGAACGGCCGGTCAGCATGGGCCCGCTGGGCACCGAAGGGGGGGTTCATGATCACCGTGTCCGCCGGGGGAAGTGCCATCCCGGCAATATCTCCCTGCACGAACGTGATATCCGCACCGATATGTGCGGCATTGCGTTCTGCGACCTCGAGAGCCGCACCGTCGATATCGACGCCGATCACCTCCCCGGCACCCAGCAACCATGCGCCACAGGAGAGAATCCCCGCACCGCACCCGAGGTCCAGCACCCGAAGCCCGCGTATGTCTCCCCGTCGGTCGGCTTCATGCAAAAGGCGTGCCGCAACCGTTGCGGGCGTGGCATACTGCTCAAGGGCGGCCGTGGGCCGTACAAACCCTTCCAGCCCTTCCAGTTCCATCTCCAGGTGGCGAACTTTCACACATCTCACCGGATTTCATCGATACAATAGTCGTCCCATTCCCTGACACCGCAGACTATCTCATACTCCGGCGGCGAGAGGACCGGCACCGGGAAGCGGACCTGGTCATCGTAGGCAAGCCTCGGGCATGCGGTATTCACATAGCACCCGAATCCGAGGTTCAGCAGGGCATCGGGCGAGACCTCACGAAGGGTGATGCAAAACGCCCCCTCCCTGAGACCGATAAGGCGCTGTGCTTCCTGACGCCGGGCCTGCCCGGTCTTGGTCGAGAGGATGATGCCGGTGCTGGCCGCACTCCGCCCCTTTTCAATCTGGGCAAACCGCCTTCTCAGAAGGGCATCGGCATCGACCTCGCCCGCCTGTCCGGTCACCGGGTCAAAGGCCACCACCCGGGCGCCGGTGGCAAGACGGATGCCAATAGGATGGAAAACACCGGTTCCGACAAAGAGAACCTCACGGGCCCCGGTATGTTTCGCCGCCTCAAAGGAGCATCCCAGCACCTGTCCCCTGAAGGGGGCACGGGGCGCCCCGTCCCGGACCAGCGGCGTGATGCCATGGGACTCCAGCACAGATGCAATATCATCGATGAGATGGGCGTGCTGGATGGTGGTTACCAGCCCCACCTCCTTCTCCCTGAGAAGTGGAAGTGCCGCCTCGACCACCGCCGGATCAAAATCATACCGGACATATTCGTAGATCACCCTGTCGCGATCCTCGACCGGGGCATGCCCAAAGTGAATGAGGACATCGGCAAGAGCGAGGGCATCCTCGGCGAGATCACAGGCACCATAGCAGGGATCCCCGCTGATGATCACATGGTAGCCCTCCGCCCTCAGGGCCAGGGCTACGGGAAAAGCCTGTCTCTTGAGGCCCTCGGGAAACTGGAGGGCAAGCGTCCGCGCCCCGCTCGCCCGGATGCGATCAAGGAGATCAGAAGTAAGTATTGATGACATTGACACCCGTCTCATCGACCTCTATCTCGACCAGTGCCTTGTAGTCCCTGCCGATATCAACATTTCCACGCTTGATGACAACGAGTACGTCCTGTACATGCGCCCCGCACGTCTCAAGCCCTTCGAGCATCGCAGCCATCGTCCCTCCCGTGGAGAGCACATCGTCCACGACCGCCACCCGTTCGCCGGGAGAGACGCCGTTCATGTACAGCTCTCCCTTTGAGTAGCCCGTCGTCTGGTGAAGGGCGCACTCACCAGGCAGCCCATAATGGCGCTTGCGCACGATGGTGAGGGGAATATCCGTCATCAGCGAGAGGGCGACCCCGATATGGATGCCCATCGCCTCGGCAACGACAATCTTATCGACATTTTCCAGGTCAAGAACCCGTGCCATCCCGACGGCCACCTCCCGCAGAAGACCGGGTTCGACGACCGGCACTCCGTCGCTGATGGGGTGGATGAAATAGTTATACTCCCCACGCCGTACGATCGGACAGTTCTCAAGTGATGCTACCAGTTTGTTAAACATCCATTTCACCTATATCATGCAAAAAATTCTCAATGGCCCGTGTGGAGACATGTGGCATGCAGACGATGCGCATGTGCCCGTCACGCGTCCGGGAGACCTGCCATCCCGGCGGGATCTTCGGGCATTCGAATGCGGCCACATTGACCTCCGGTTCGACGACAACAGGATACCCATAGCCTTCCATGCCTTCGATCAGTCTTCGCGTCCTCTCCATGCATCCCTGCACAATCCAGGTAAATCCATCCCGTCCCAGGTGCTCAAGGACGGCCCATGCACCGACGACCGCACCGCCCGGCCGGGTGCCTGCGAGGGTGAACTCCTTTTTGACGGTCAGGTACGGGGTATCCACATTGAGGGCACAGAGCATCGACTCCTCACGCGTCAGGAGGCACCCGACCGGAATCGTCGACATCCCCATCTTGTGCGGGTCCACAGAGATACTCGCAACCCCGTCCAGCTGGAAATCAAAGACCGGTGGTGATTCGAGAAAAGGAAGCACCAGTCCGCCGAAGGCTGCATCCACATGGAGATGGACATCCCGTTCGGCGGCAAGTTCGGCGAGTCGTTCGATAGGGTCGACCACCCCGTATTCCGTCGTTCCTGCGATGCCCACAATGGCGATGGTATGATCGTCGATCAGGTCTGCGGCCATATCCACATCCATCCGGTACCTGCCATCCGAGGGGGCGGTCCGCATCTCAAGCCCGAGGAGATCGCAGGCCTTCTCAAAGGAGAAATGGGCCGACTCGGGGACGACCACATTGGGGGATGCAACCGGTTTTGCCTTCCGGGCAATTCTTAGTGCCTGGATATTCGATTCCGTGCCCCCTGAGGTCGCATACCCGCAGGGCCCGGAAAGGTGCAGGAGGGACCCGAGTTCTTCTATTAAGAGTGCCTCAATTTCGGCTGTCCCTTCAAAGAGCCCGGGATCGCCAAGGTTCGATTCAATAAACATCTCCTGCACCTGTACCGCAAGCGGGTGCGGAAGTGTGCACATGGAGGAGAGAACCTTACGGTAACAGCGGTCTTTTGCTTTCTGAGAAGAGAGAAAAGAGAGGATCTTTTCTTCCGGACATCCCGTCGTTCGCATTACTTTCTCGCCATCTCGAGGAGTATCCGCTGCTCCGTCCGGGCGGCGGTCTCACGGATCTTCGGCACCGCATCAATATTTGCGGAGACACTGGTGATCCCGGTACGGATCAGCCACTCGACCATCTCGGGGTCGGAACCTGCCTGCCCACAGATGGAACATTCAACGCCGCCTTCACGGCATCTGCCAATGGCGTACTCAATGAGTTTGAGTACTGCCGGGTGCTGCGGTTCGTACATGCCCGCCACGTTCTGGTTGTTGCGGTCGATTGCAAGGGTGTACTGGATAAGGTCGTTCGTGCCGAAGGAGGCAAAGTTGATGCCTGCTGCAATGAAGTCGTCGATGAGCAGGGCACTGGACGGGATCTCGATCATGATACCGAGGGTGGTATTTGCCACATCCACGCCCCATTCCGCCAGCATGCCCCGTGCGGCGACAAACTCACGCGGGTGCCCGACGAGGGGGAACATGAGACCCATATTTGAATACCCTTCTGCCCAGAGCCGCTTGAAGGCCTCCACCTGGAGACGGAACTGGTCGGTCTGCTGGAGGTCACGGCGGATACCGCGCCATCCAAGCATCGGGTTGTGCTCGTCCGGTTCGTTCTCTCCGCCCTTCATGTTCCTGAATTCATCGGTGGGGGCATCGAGGGTGCGCACCCAGACGGGTTTGCCGGAGAATGCATCGAGGACCGTTTTGATGCCACGGTAGAGCTCATCGACGAACTCCTCTTCCCGGTGATTTGCAATAAACCAGCCCGGGGTCTTATTGAGGCCGAGGATCAGGTGTTCGATTCTGAGGAGACCGACACCGTCCGCACCGGTCGCAGCCGCCCGTGCAGCCGCCTCCGGAAGGGAGACATTGACCTTGATGGATGTACCGGTGATGATCGGCGCTGCGGCGAATCCCGCAACCGCAACCGGCGGCTCTTCCTTGGCAATGTTGACCTCCCCTTCGAAGACCAGTCCCTTTTCTCCGTCAATGGTCACAACCTGCCCCTCTTTGAGGGTGTGGGTCGCCGTCCTGGTACCCACCACGGCAGGAGTGCCCAGTTCACGGGAGACGATGGCCGCATGGCAGGTCATGCCGCCTTCATCGGTGATGATGCCGCATACCTTTCGCATGCCGGGAACCATATCCGGATTGGTCATCTTTGCGACCATGATGTCGCCTTCCCTTACTTTCGCAAGATCCTTTACAGAATCGACGATGACGACCTTCCCGGTGGCAATGCCGGGGGAGGCGCCCTGTCCTTCCAGAATAATAGATACATTTTCCTGCACGGTCGCAGCCTCCTTGGAATGCATATGAGATATGGTGGTAATCGGACGCGACTGGAGAATGTAGATAGTACCATCCACAATACTCCACTCCACGTCCTGGGGATTCCCGTAGTGGTCCTCGGCGATCTTCCCGAATCTGGCAAGATCAGCAATCTCGGCGTCAGATAGGACCGGAATATCGCGCCGATCTGCGGGGACGGACACTTCCTTCGTGCCATGGTCGCCGTCCGGGAGAATCTCGATATTTTTGGTGGCAATGTACCGGTCCACGACCTTCTTTGACCGTTGGTCAAAGACATAATTGTCTGGAGAGACGGCACCGGAGACCACCGCTTCCCCGAGACCCCACGATCCTTCGATGATCGTGGTGGGTTCGCCGGTCACCGGATGTGATGAGAAGAGGACGCCCGCCTTCTCGGATTTGACCAGCTGCTGCACAACAACGGCGATGTCGACACTCCGGTCGTCAAAGCCCTGTTTGGCGCGGTAATAGATGGCCCGTGCCCCGTACAGCGACGCCCAGCATAGCTGGACCGCTTCGAGCAGGTTTGCATCTCCCTTGATGTTAAGGAAGGTCTCCTGCTGTCCGGCAAAACTTGCATCCGGCAGGTCTTCGGCCGTCGCACTGGACCGCACCGCAACGATGGTCCCCTCACCCATTGAGCCGTAGGCGGCGATGATCTTTTCGCGGAGGTCCATGGGCATTGCCGCCTTCATGACGATGTCCTTCACCTTTGTCGCGGTCGATTCAAGGAGGTCGGCATCCTCCACGTCAAGCCCCTGCAGGAATGAAAATATCGCTTCATCGATGTTGGTTACCTCAAGGAAACGCCTGAAGGCCTGCGCGGTGACGACGAACGCACCCGGGACCGGCAGACCGACCGAGGTCATCTCCCCGAGGGAGGCGCCTTTACCCCCGACGGACGGGATATCCTCTTTTTTTATCTCTGCAAGCCACAGAATATCTGGCATCTTGGTCATGATCATTACCACCTGATGATTGTGTGTAATATTCTTCTGAGTACCTAATTAGGTTTCCCAACCGGGCCACCGTGGGAAACCATGAATAGACGTTACGTGAAGTAAATATGGGGAAGAATAGTGACTTTCAAAGTTCTTGTCAGTGACGCACTGGCAGATGAAGGAGTAGATATCCTCCGTGAATACTGTGATGTTGATGTAAAGACCGGTCTTCCTGAAGAGGAACTGATCAGCATCATCGGCGAATATGACGGCCTTTTGGTCAGAAGCGGGACCCAGGTGACGCCTGCGGTCATCGAAGCGGCAGACAGACTCAAGTTCATCGGGCGTGCCGGAGCAGGGGTCGACAATATCAACCTCGAGGCGGCAACGAAGCGCGGCATCATCGTCGCAAACGCACCCTCCGGAAACACCCTGGCGGCATGCGAACACACCCTTGCAATGATGATGTCCCTTGCCCGCAACATTCCGCAGGCAACGGCATCCGTCAAGGCAGGAGAATGGAAGCGATCGAAATTCATGGGGGTCGAACTCAATGAGAAGACCCTCGGCATCGTCGGTTTCGGCAGGATCGGGCAGGAGCTTGCACAGCGCGCGAATGCGCTAAGGATGCGCTGCATCGCCTACGACCCGTATATCAATGCCGACCGTGCGAAACAGCTCGGCGTCGAGGTCTGCACCCTGGCCGAACTGTTCCCGCAGGCGGATTTCATCACCGTCCACACGCCGCTCGTCAAGGAGACCCGGCACATGATCAATAAGGACACCCTTGCAACGATGAAGGACGGCGTGCGGATCATCAACTGTGCCCGGGGCGGCATCATCGACGAAGATGCACTCTATGACGCAATCGTCGCCGGCAAGGTTGCAGGCGCAGCTCTCGATGTCTTCGAGGAGGAACCTCCCAGCGATGCAAAGATCGTCACCCTCGATCAGGTCATCACCACCCCGCATCTCGGAGCGAGCACGGTCGAGGCCCAGCAGAATGTGGCGGTCTCGGT
>JBFFLM010000041.1:0-8280 GCA_041554835.1 Methanogenium sp. | reverse complement strand
GGCGCTCCGCTGGAGCACCTGCTCATCGAGGCGATTTTCTCTCCATGTCCTGAGAGATGCGGGGGAGAGGTTTTTTGACCAGAATATGTCCTGCCCCTGGCCGAGATGGGCCCGAAGAGATGTATCGGTCATCAGCCGGAGCACCCGGTGCTTCTGGTCCGATGTCAGGTCGCTGCACGAGGAGACGATATTCTGGGGAAAGAAATACAGGGTACTCGCTGCATTGATGGCAATATCCGTCCCGTACCGCCGGTGGATGGCCTCGTCTCCCCGGCGGAGGAGGGATTCATCCTCGATATCATCGATGATGAGCGCCGCGGAATGGAGGAGTTCGGTCATTACGAAGAGCTTCTCCGTCTCTTCGGTGAACCGGACCCCCACCGCATCGGCGATGAGGATGCCGAAGATCGGCCGCCAGTGTTTTCCCTGGCGTGAGAGGAGGTCCCAGACGGGCCGGGAGATGGTCTGGGTAAACGGGGTGTAGTCGATGACGGGCTGGGATTCCCCGAAAAGGTCTGTGCACCACTTCTCGTCAATCTCCCGGGGAAAGAGCTGTTCGAGCCGTTCATTGATTTTTGGCTCAAAGCGTCCGACAAAATCGGAAATATTGGCAATGAACCCGTATCCGCAGAGTTCAAGCTGCCCACGACCGCATATCTCGTCCGCACCCATCCGGCCGGCAATGCTCCCCGCCCCCTCCCAGAGGCCGCCGTCCATGCCGATGATCTCGATCTCCTGCTCATCGATATCGGGGGTGAACCGCAGGGCCGCGTCAAGCGCGGGAATGAAAAATTCCCACTCAACGGGGTAATGGATGTGTGTCCGCGGGCTCTCCCATGTCCGCATGGGGCGTGCCTCGATATCCGCATGCCAGGTCGCTTCACCATCTTTGGAAAAGAGAATGCAAAACGTAGAGACCGTCTCTTTTGATCGGAGATTTCGCCGGTGCATGAGCATGAGGCTGCGGCCGTCATCCAGCTGTATCCCGCACCAGTCCCAACCGAGGGGACGGTAGCAGGGTTCGCTCTCTTCATCCGCATGATAGGTATCCTGTTCATCCAGAAACCACGTCGTCCCGCCCGACTGGTAATCGCACCACGCCTCTCCGGAGACGGGCACCCCGCCTGCGATCCCCTGGAGCTTCAGGCGCGGGCAGGTAATATACTGCATTCCGATCTCATCCGGTGGGGCAAGGGTGGAGAGGTCGGTGAACGGCATTTGCGGGACCATTGCGCATGAAACGGTCTCTCCATGCGTTGTGTCACGGAAGGTAGCGATGATCTCATCATCCACAAAAGAGATCCGGGCATCGTCCCACGTCACAGAAAAAGGGGTGCTCTCGATCTCCATACTCGTCCCGGGGCAGGTTATGGGCGGGTAGAGGCCGTGTTCGGCAATTTCCCGGCGGATGGTATCACTGACGTACCTGCTCACCCCGAGTTTGTCAGGGAAGGCGTCGAGCTGTCTGAGGTACCATGAATGCAGCGGATTATCCAATCGCATTTCCCTGTGGTGAACCCCTGCCATGGTGTCAACCACGGAGCAGAGATACATCGCACCGGGTATACTCTTTGCCTCACCCGGAATATTCCCGCCTTCCGGGAGACGAAGTGAAAAGAAACAGATCACGAAACTTCGCCGTTCTATACCCTCTCCCTCAAAAAAACCCTGTAGATACCACCACCGGACAAAAGGGCCGTTCTCCTCCGGGGGCACCCGACGGACCATATCTGCAGGAAACCCCGGCGTTCCGGTCCTCTCCGTATCTATTCTTGCCACCCCATTCCACAAAAGTCGACATTGCGGGATATAAGAGTTCGGAATATGTAATCAGAAAGAACGGGAATGGCATTCTGGAAAGGGAGGCGAATGATTTCCTCCCGGTTTCACTGGCGGTCCGGAGGTCCGGATCGGGGGATACAGGTGATCTCTGTAGAAGAACGTCGCATCTCTTCCTCTGGTCATCCCGGCCACATCCACCCATCCCCTCAGGGGGCAGGGTGGTAATCACCGGTCCCCCGTCTCAGGTGGGAGGAGCCGCACGATGCCGCTGCCCCCGTCAATCTCGACCAACTGTCCGTCTTCAAAGAGGTCCGTCGCCCGAAAGACCCCCACTACACAGGGGATGCCGTATTCCCGTGCGATGATGGACCCGTGCTGCAGCAGTCCTCCCACCTCAAGAACGACCCCTCCGGCCGTAAGGAAGAGCGGGGTCCATCCGGGATCAGAGGCACTGATGACCAGGATGTCGCCCGGATGAACCTCTTTTTCGGCAGGGTGGTGAAGCACCCTGACCTTGCCGCGGGCGGTGCCGGCGGAGACCCCGTATCCGCGAATGTCACTCCCGTCCGGGACCTGTGCGGGATGGTGCAGAATGCGGCCGGTGGAGTCGATGATTGGTGGATAGCGGCGGACCGCATCCATCATTTCATACCGTTCCCTGTTCTCTGCGACCGTTCGGTGCATCATCATGTCCGGTTGGTCGAGCGCGGACTGGAGGTCCTGAAAAGAGAGGCAGAAGACATCCTCTGTCGCATGGATCTGGCCACGCGATGCGAGACGCTCTCCTGCTGCAAGGGCCCGCCTGCGTACCCGTGATGTCACGAGGACAAGGTAGTATTTGTGGTCTTCCCGGACGCCCCCGAAGGTATCGATGAGGGCAGACATCCGCATGAACAGTTGTTCCCTGAGCCGGCCCTTCTCCCTGCAGTATTGCCGCAGGAGGCGGCATGCCTCCTCACGGCGGCGCCGTTCCTCTTCAAACCGTGCGGCAGGGCCGTCCCCCTGCCGTGACGCCTCTGCATAGTTTCGCAGCTGTGCAAGGATCTGTCGGGTTTGTCCGGCATATCCCGGTGACGCCGGGTCGATCTCCCGTGGCCCCCGAAAACCGTAGGTCTCCATAAACAGGGTCCATTGCGCCATGAATGCATCCGGCATCTCTTCCCGTTCGATTCTGTCTGCGAGAACGGATGCGTCCTCAAAGACGGCCGGCCCTGCATGAAGGGAAAGCCGGGAGAGGGAGAGGGCCATCTCGGTGGTCCGGTTATTGGGAAGGGCCCGGTCAACCCTGTCGGCAAGGGCCCGGCAGTCATCCGTGGCCTTCGCGAACATCCTCCGGATCACGATGCGGGCGCACTCGGAATTGATGAGGGTTGATCCGGTCTTCTCCTTCACCCACCAGACGACCAGACGTCCCGCCTCCTCACAGAAATCAGTAAATGACAGGTCCTGCGTCTCGAGGTCGTCGAGGGCCGCCAGGAATGCATCGGCCGATGCCCGGCATTCACGTGATACCGCTTCCGGAAAGACAAACCCGTGTGCGGCATGGAGCAGGAGGTCGCGTGACTGCCAGAGCGATGCGGCCGAAATCCCGCGGAGAAACGGGGGCCGTTTCGGACTCCTCCATTCCCCAGGGCCAGAGGCCCGGATGATTCCGGCGGAGGACGCGTCCAGGCCGCCGAACAGGAGGGCGATCATTTCCGTGTTCATAATCCAGAGAAGGTTGGAGACGTTGAGGTACATCCGTCCGTCCACCACCTGGGCAATCCCGTGGGCGGCATCGCGGCCGACGCGGGGGTGACCGGTAAGTGCCTCAAGGGTGTAGCCCAGGACAAGGTCCATCCAGGATGATCCCAGCGGTGAGAGGGCGCCCTGCATCCCGTGTTCGACGAGGGTCAGGTCCAGGTACATTTGTTTGGGTGCTCCTCCGTGGGTACGCAGGCTCTCCGGCAGAGGAACGAGGGTGGTTATGGGGCGTGCCTGAAGGAGCAGGATCTCCCCGTCCTGCAGGGCCCATTCGACATCGACGGGACCCCCGTATAGCTCCTCCACCCGGCAAACGAGGTCCCGCAGGAGACCGGCATCGTCTATCTCCAGGCAGAATTCTCCGCTGCGGTAGCCATGGTATTCCCGAACTTCTCCGTCGGGATCAAGAAAGAGGGCTGTCTCCTTTGCCCCCGTCTTTCGGGTCAGGACGGCGGTTCCGCTTTTTGCCAGCACCAGCTCGTCGGGGGACGTCTGCCCAGAGACGATGCTCTCCCCAAGGCCCCACCCTGCATTGATGACCACTTCCTCGTGGCTGTTGTTCAGCGGGTTTGCTGAGAATACGATGCCTGAGACTTCGGCAGGGATCATTTCCTGGACGATGACGGCCATCTGCGGTGCTTCGGGCCCGCAGCCGTTCCACGGACGATAGGAGAGCACCCGCTGCTCAAAAGAGGACGCAAAGACCCTGCGTATCGCATCCTCAAGCCCGGCCGTCGGGACGCCGATCTCCGTCCGGTAGAGTCCTGCAAACGATGCCTCATCGAGATCCTCGGCGGTTGAAGACGAGCGGACCGCCCAGAGGCCGGTTCCGGGACCAAGACGCCGGAGGGCCGTCGCCAGTATCTCTCTCTGAAGAGGGGAAAAGGCAAGGCCTTTGCAGTGGTCCTGCAGTGCCTTTACACAGGATTCCCGGATCCGGTTGCCCGGGGCCGCAATGGAGCGCCATTCCTGCGTTGTCATCACCGATGAGGACCATGGCCCGAAGAACGCGGTGGTGAGAATACACCCCGGGGGGACGGGAAGGCCTGCCCGGCATAACCGCAGGAGAGAGAATGCCTTCCCGCCGACCTTATCTATGGCTTCCGGACCCTCGTCCCCGGGAAACAGAATTGAGCTTCTGGTCGTTTGCATCCGTGGTTCTCCTGATGGTACGCATATTGCGGGGCGGCGTTTTGTCTCCCCGGTATCACAGGATGTCTCTCTGCACGAAGCCTTGAAGGTGTTGGATTATGTTTTCCACGCCGGGTGAGCGGCGCCCGTTGCGGGAATACGGGTATCCGGAACCGGTGCACCCCCTCCACCGGGTACGGGAGTATCAATGTGAAAAATTGATTCAGATGTATTGCACACTCAGCGGATTTCTCTTCGGCACGCCCGTACTCCGGAGTTTTGGCAGGCCGAAGATCAATGCGTAATTGGGGATGTACCCTTCCGGAATCCGCAGTTCTTCCTGGATGGGCGGGTAGTCTTCCGCCGCCAGTTTGAGCGTTCCCAGCCAGCATGACCCGACGCCGTAGGCCTTAGCCACGAGTTCGAACCATGTGAGGGCGATGGCGGCATCGGTTACGGCGAAGGGGTTGTTGGTGGGTACCGCCGCGAAGATGATATGCGGGGCATCCCTGCAGACGAGATCGATGCCCTGGTCATAGGCCTCGATCATGGCGTTGAAAATATCGGCGTACTGGTGGTCCGGCTGTTTTGCCATCTTCTTTCGCATCCATTCGATGGCAAGAGCGGAGATCCTGCGGACCTTTTCGGTGTCCATGATGATGACATAGTGCACCTTCTGTCGGTTTGCTGCGGTAGGGGCAAACCGTACCGTCTCCATCACATCGTCAAGGACACGGGGGTCCACCGGTTTTTTCCGGAATTGCCGAATGGACCGACGGGACTGCATGAACTTTCCGAACTGATCCGGTTTGATATCCGGGGCTTTTGGATTGAAGTTCGTCGGATACACCCCTTTGAAATCGACTTTTAGTGCATCAAACGGGCAAAAGACCTCGCAATGCCCGCATCTCATACAGAGTTTCTCCTTTTCCTCGGCTACCCCGGGAAAGTCGCCTTTCCCCATCGAGATAATGAATGTAGGGCAGACATTTACACAGACTCCGCATTTCGTGCAATCGTCCCTGCTGACGGCAATGACACTCATGGCCGCCATAATGGCGGTAGAGCTGATAAATGCTCTCCTGCGGGAACCGAGGAATAAGGAAAAAAAAGAATTTTCTGAATATTTTTTCCATTCAGCCCCAATTTTTCCACGGTGCTGTGCAGGAGCCGGGAATCCACAGAGGTTATTGGAAAAACCCCGATGCATGTTTGTTCGGAGCAATTAAGGAACAATTTTGGGGCCGGAAAACCCGGTGGGAATGACGGGCTGCTCGTTGAATCTCCGGATGAGGGATGAAGATGGCAGGACGACATAACCGCAACCACCTACCGGAGAATCTTTCACGGGAGAATGCAATAGCTCATGATGATCCGCAATGCAGAAAGATCTCAGGGATTTGATACGTAAGCGCTGCCATACTATGGAGATCCCCATGGTGGGGTTTGCCGGGGTCGGGCGGTGGGAACACCCTCCGTTTGTCCCGTGGATGCCCGAGGAGTTTTACCCGCAGTCGATCTTTCCCGAGGCGCAGTCGGTCATCGTGATTGGCCTTCCGGTCGACCTTCCCGTCCTCGAGACCGCACCCTCCATCTATTACCACGAGCTCTACTCCACTGTCAACGCTCTGCTTGACCAGTACACCTACCGTCTCGCTTCGTTTCTCAACGAGATGGGATACCCGTCGGTCTTTGTCCCCCGTGACGGGTACGGCAGCATGGAAGTTCTCCTCGAAAACCCCGTCGCCTTCTTCTCCCACCGCCATGCCGCCTACCTCGCGGGCCTGGGAACATTCGGGGTAAGCAACATGCTTCTGACCCCCGAATACGGCCCTCGGGTGCGTTTCGGGTCGGTTCTGACGGCTGCCGCCCTTCCCGAAGACCCAATCATGGAAGAGGAACTCTGCACCCGGTGTATGGCGTGTGTGCACCGGTGTCCTGCACATGCCCTCGAAGAAGGGGAGTATCCTGCCGCCCTGACCGATAAGAAGGCATGTGCCGCAAACAGCGAACGCCTGAACAAAAAGCGCATCGCCCCCTGCGGGATCTGCCTGAAGGTCTGTCCGGTAGGAAGGGACAGGACCCATTTCCATCGTGAAGATATCGGTATATATACGGACCGGGAAGGGTATCCAGCCCATCACCGTGCCTGGAAGCATGTCCGTTCCTACGGCGGTAAAAAGAAACCGCTATAGAGAGGGGAACCGGTTGCTGCGGCTTCGATCCTCTGTGGTGCCCTCCGTTCATCGCAAACGCGGCAGAGCGGGCATTGGAGGGTTGGGGGCCGGGCTACCTTCCCTGAGGAGTATGGCTCCTCGCAAGCCGCATCAGTTCTGTAAAACAATTGTCCCTGACCTCCTGAAGAATGAACGCCTCGTCCATGTGGATAGAGCAGCTATCCTCTGTCAGGAACCTTGCCGGGGAGATCTGGATGGCATAGGTGTTGGCCGTCCGTTCCCAGAACCAGTCGGCACTCCCGAACTGGATATAGTCCGGGTCCAGGCGTGCGATAGCCCGGAGATCCTGGCAGAGAAGGTGACCCCGCCGGCTCTCTTCGATGCAGAAGGCCATATAGGCGATACGATAGACCACCTTTCTATAAGGTGGCGCGTCGGCCGGGAGTCGTTTGGTATTGTGGATATCCGGCTGGCCGCTGTGGACAAAATGGCCGTAACAGCTCTGGATGGTATAGCAGGAAGGGACCCCTGCAAAGGCCCGGACAAGGGGCATCAGTGGAGGATCGATCTCCCCGTTCCTGATGACCGATGCCAGGTCAGCGAGAGCTGCCTCGCGTTCCCCGGTGAAGTCCGGGGAGGTGACCATGGGCCGGGGAGGGGTAAACGTCTCCATCAGGTGACAATAGTTTCTCCATCGATAAATAGATGGGGTGAGGCAGTGTGCTGAAGAACGCGGTGGTAATAGAACGGTGATGCTGTTCTGCCGGAGGGGAATGGGGCGGTGTATCCGGCCCCGGACCTGCCGTATCTCACCGGTGGGAGGTCAGGTTCCCTCTCGCTGCATTACACGCGTACACTCTCCTCTTTTCTCCACCATATCTTCACATGATGCGAGTGGCCGGGGATGGCAAGAGTGGTTCCGTCACGTCCGGTATGATCCAGAATATACTGTCTGAGCACGTCTCTTTGCCCGTCCGTTCCGGCGAGGACCTGGGGGGCGAAGTACTCCACCGCTGCATCCGTTGATGGGAAGGAGTTGGTATGGGAAAATGGTGTGGATTCGATATTGGCGTAAATGCCCATGGAATAGAGGATATTATATATGACGTCGCATTTCGGTGGTGCGGCAAATTCCATGTCATGGAGTTTTGGCCACAGGGCACGGGACATCATTTCCCAGGGGGTGATGCCTGCAAACCAGTAGATGGCCACATAGTCCGACGAGGCATCGTTCATCTTCACTATGGCATCTTTGAGGTCCGGGACACTCAGGGAATTCTTTGCAAAGACGATGTCATAAGGCCCCGTAAGGTCGGTGGTGACATCGACCTCCTCCCAGAGTTTCTGTACCACGTCCACGTTGTGTACGCCTTCTGCCGCTAGATTTTCTGATAATACTCTGTACATCCCGCCGGACGGTTCGACGGCGGTGACGTGGCGGACCCTG
>JBFFLM010000040.1:0-8319 GCA_041554835.1 Methanogenium sp. | reverse complement strand
TGATGCACAGCCCGCCGAGAAGGGCAAGGGCGGCCGCCGCCGGAATGAGCGGTGCGGGCGTCTCTGCCGGAAGAGGTGAAAGGGTCCCCGACACATATGAGGTTGCCCCGGCACTTACGACGGCCTGCCCCGACCAGGTATTGTAGCCCGGAAGCCGGAGGCTGATCGTATATGTCCCGGGCGCCATCCCGTCGATCGTCACCGGGGCAATGCCGCTTTTGGCATTGTCGATGTACACATCCGCCCCCGTCGGGGAGGAGGAGACCGAGAGCGCCCCGGTATCTGCCATAGCAGGGACAAGAGCCGCTTCCACGGTGGTGGTCTGTCCGGAGTTGACGGTCACCGAGCTCACCGAATCCTCGTATCCTGTGAGCCGTATCATCACCGTGTGGGTGCCTGCAGCAACCCCGCTGATGATGAAGGGCGAACCGGGTTCGGTCTGCCCTTGGTAGACCCCGTCAAGGGAGACCGAGGCATAGGAGGGATTCGAGGTCACTGAAATAGCTCCGGTCGTGGGTCCGCTGACGGGGGTGAGGACCTGGCTGAGATAGGTCGTCTGTTTTGCGTAAATCCGGATAGAGCCGGTCCAGTCCTGGTATCCTGACTTCGTCAGTTCGATAAAATGTGACCCTTCGGTCAGTCCGCCGACCATCGCCGGGGTGACGCCCTTATATGTCCCGTCCACATAGACATAGGCTCCCGGGGGGGACGTCGTCACCGAGAGTGTCCCGTAGACCGGTTTTTCCTCGAGAGTGCTGCTTACATAGGTCGTCTGGCCGGCATAGACATAGACCGTTTTCTGGTACGAGTAGTAGCCGTCCTTTTCCACGCTCAGGAAATAGGAGTCGTGGTTGAGCTGGATGGTCTGCGGGGTCTTTCCGCGGTAGGTGCTGTCAACATACACCGATGCCCCTGAGGGGACCGAATTGACGTTGAGCCACCCGTAGGAAGGAGCAAGGGGGGAGAGGCTGAGGCTGACCGAATACCGTTTGTCCATCACTGCATAGGGGAGGGATGCCGATGCACTGTTGTATCCGCTGCGCTGGGCTGTCACCGTGCTGTAGGATGAGGGGACGGAGACCTCTACCGGAAGATATCCGTTCCTCGTCTGCCCCTGGTAGATCCCGTCGAAGTAGATGCTTGCGACATCCACATTTGTATAGATGTCATACCAGGCATACCCCTGAATGGGCTGCGATGCACCCTGCGCGGACGACGGCGATGCCAGGGCGGCAGCACACAGGAGAATGATAAGAAACCATGTATACCGTTTCATACTGATCAGTCCTTCCCTCCCCCAGAATAGTATAAAAGAGTTGTGGGGGCAGGGTTTTCATCGAACGGTAGCGTAGTCCGCACCGACCCTGCGGGCGTAACGGTCAAGGACGGCCATCGTCACGATGAGGAGGGCGGTCATCCCTCCGAGCACCAGCCAGTGACCGGGACCTGCCGCACCCACCGAGAGTCGGACGACCAGATTTGCAGGGTTTGCCGGGAGGGCAAGAGCCGCCATGATGACGACCACCAGTGCCGTCGAGAAGATGAACTGGGCATTTGTCCGTTCGCGGTAGTGGAGGGCACAGAATGCGGAGAGGAGGATGATAAAGAGGGCAGCGGCGCTGATATGGAGGAGGATGGGGACAAAGCCCATGACCGCTATCCCGTTTGCCATGAGGAGCAGGAGCCACGCCGCCGACTGGGCAGGCACAATGACAAAGCAGGCAAGCACCTTCCCCCATACCATGTCGGTGAAGGCTGCCGGCGTGGAGATGAGGGTCTCGATGGTATTGTGCGAGAACTCCTCGGTGATGAAGTCGATGATAAGTGCGGCCGAGATGATCGCGGGCATGAAGACGAGCAGCGGGATGAGAAGGCCGTAGACAAACTCGAAGAAGTTGGTCCGGGGGGCCTCTTCCGGGAGACCGAGGTCGACCGGGGTTTGGGTCAGCCGGTCCGCCCGCACTTCTCTGAGGTCTGCTTCATACGCCAGAAAGACGTCCTTGAGTTTGGTGTTGACCACGGACGACCGGATGTCGTTTTGTATGCTGTAGAGGGTGATCTTCACGGGCTCCTCCGCATCCGGCGGGGTATCGGGCGCCCAGACAACCGCCGAGACTTTCCGCTCCTTCAGTGCCGCAACGGCGGTGGACAGGTCCATCTCGTAGACCACGAAATCGCCGGAGTCCCGAAGCCCGTCAAGGAGCGGTGAAGGGCTCCCCGTGTAGGCGATGGGGTCACGGACGGTCGAGTAGTCGGCGAGTGCGTCCGGGTCGTACATAGCCGCAAGCCCCACCAGCAGAAACGAGGAGAACATGGCGATGAAGACCTGGAGGAGAATGGCAAAGATGATCGTCTTCTCCGTCCCGAGGGAACGGATCTCCTTTTTTGCGATTGCCTGTACCTGATGCCATGCCATGGTCAGAGGCCTCCGGTGAGAATGATAAGGTTGTAGATGCTGTGCACGGCGGTCCCGCCGAGAAGGGCGACCGGGTAGGACCGCGGCCCTGCGACCTTCAGGATGAGCGTTACGACAAAGGCCCCGGCAAAGTGGAGGGTGAGCGGCAGCCAGAGCACCTGCAGGCTGGAGAAGAGTGCGGCACCGAAGAGCGATTCGGAGATCTGGGCAAGCGTGGCAAAGAGGAGCAGTTTCTCCCCCACAAAGAACCCCGCCATCACCGCAAGACAGCAGAGGAAAAGGTTTCTCCAGCTCAGAAACGCCGGCCGACGGCAATAAATCGCATAGATGCCAAGGGACTTTGCCCATTCCTCGATAAACGCCGCAACGACTACCAGCAGAACAAGTGAGAGCGGCATGGGGAGGTTGAAGAGAAGCACGAGCGCCATCATCTGGGCCATCAGGACAAAGGGGATCGTGCAGATGGTCAGCCCGAAGAGGGCGGCAAAGGGGTGGGTCTCCGGGATGAGGGCGGCGATGTACTCCCTCATCTTCACCCTCAGCGGGTGGAGGCTGAAGAGCCGCTCCTCACGGAAATTGACGATGCAGATGGCGAAGATGACGGCACTCGTTGCCCAGAAGAGGAAGGTGGAGTAGAAGTAGTCGCCGAGGGTGAATCCGACCCCTTCGAGGTCGTAGATGACGAGGGTGAGGGGGGAGATCAGGGAGATTACGTGGATGTGGGCAAAGATGCTCGGAAAGAAAAGGTAGGAGGTGGCAATCGTCGAGAAGAATATGGAGATGAACGAGAGCTCCTTGAAGCTGCGGGCGGTCATCCCGATGAGAAGCGCGTTTGCCAGAAAGAAGAGGATGACCGGCACCAGGGCCACGATGACGGCGACGGTCGCCCCGGTGAAAAACGAGAGGACGACGGTAATGCCCAGCATCATCCCCAGGTAGGGGAGCATCTTTCCGGTGATGATCGCCCAGGGTGGAAGCGGGGTCGAAAGAAGAATCTCTCCGCGTCGTTCGATCCGCTCATTCATGATGCTCATCATGAAAAACTGCGAGGTGAAGTAGAGGGGAAAGATAAAGACGAATATGAGGATGATCGCATCGAAAGGGAGCGGGGGGGTGATCTGGGACGGGGTCGCGTACTCCCCGAGGTCCGGGCCCGTGGAGAGGGTGTCGGTATAGCGGGCAACGGCACTGTCCTGCCCTTCTGCCGCAACAAGGGCGGCCCGGAGCTCATCTTCCGATACAATGAGATCCGCCGACGGCGGGGCAACCTCTTCTACCGGCAGATCGGGTACGGGGGTCGTTCCCCTCCTTGGAATGCTGCCGACCAGCTGTCCTTCCTGGGTGGCAGTAAAGTCCATTTCGCTTTCGACATACTGGAGGTCAATCCAGAGCGGGTACGCGGCAAACAGATCATCTTCCTGGTTGTAGGTGGAGGTAAGATAGACGGTATAGTCGGTCCGGAGCGCATTTGCCGCCGCTGCTCCCCTATCCGTCCCTTCCACCGAAAGGGTTTTGCCGGTGATCAGCACGTCCGGGCCGGCACTGTGCAAAAGTGCCTCATCCGGTGAGAGCCAGACCACAAACCGGGGATCGCCTGCAAGGATTGCCGCCGCCTCCGGCGAGTCGGTCCCTGCGGTGTACATGTCATCCTGGAGATGCATGCCGCTCTGCTGGACATAGCCTGTGGAAAGAATGAGGAGAAGAAAGAGGAGGGCGGCTACCGGTATCACCTCGCGTGACATCGATGTCGCCGTGCGCCGCACTTCCCATCTGCCGATGGAAAGGATATCCCGTGCTGCCGCCCCCCTCACGTACTCAGAGGTGGCGGGTAATGATACATTAAGATATATAACGAGGAATGCAAACCCCTCACTGATAGGATGATTCGTGCAGAGGGGCTGATCAAGGACTACGACGGGTTCCGGGCGCTCGATGGTGTCAGTTTTGAGACAGAGGGTGCCGGGATCTTCGGGGTGATCGGGCACAACGGGGCCGGGAAGACCACTCTTCTGAAGATCATGGCGGGCCTCATGCAGCCGACGGCAGGAAAGCTTGCGATAAACGATATCGACGTGCTGCGCGACCCTGCCGCCCTCAGGGCAACCCTCGGGTATCTCCCGGAGGAGTCACGTCTGTATGAGACGATGACGGTCAACGGGTACCTCTCATTCTTCGGTGAACTCTACCATCTCGACCCCGCAATGATTGAGCGGCGCAGGGAGCGTCTCCTCACCTCGCTTCGTCTGGACCACGGGGGAAAGAAGATCGGCGAACTCTCCAAGGGGATGCGCAGAAAGGTGGCAATTGCCCGCTCCCTTCTCCACGATCCCTCGCTTCTCATCTATGATGAGCCCACCTCCGGGCTTGACCCGATGACCTCCCGGTACATCATCGAATATCTTGCACGCCTGCGGGACGAGGAGCACCGGACCATCCTCCTCTCCGCCCACAACCTCTATCAGGTCGAGGAGATCTGCGACCGCATTCTCATCCTCCGGAAGGGGCGGGAGGTTGCTTTCGGCACCATGGACGAGCTCCGCTCAGAGTTCGGGACCTTCAGCTATCACATCCGGTTCACTGTCCCCGACTCCGCAGCCCTCGCAGGTGCACTGGAGTTCTCCCGGGATGCCGGGGAGTATGTCGCCGAGGCCGTCGACATGCATGAGCTCAATGCCGCAACCGCATGTATCGCCGACGCGGGAGGAACGGTCAAACGCATCGAATCGAGGTACCCGAGCCTCGAGGAAATGCTCATGAAAATCGGAAAATAACTTTTTTCCGATGGGCCCCGGGTTTTTAAGATCCGCCATTGGCTCCCGGAACCGGGAGAGCCCCCGATCGGTACAAAAATGCAAAATCTCCATTATGGGCTTTAATTATTCAAAAGTGATGAAAACGGGCCTGAAGGGATTTGAACCCCTGGCCGACGGATTAAGAGTCCGTCGCTCTTCCTGACTAAGCTACAGGCCCACCAGTTTGACCTAATTAGATGGTTTACAATTGGTCATATACTTTTCGGAGATCCTTAATTATCCCAGAACAACAGAAACTTCAGGTACCATGCCTGAGACGAATCCGAAAGGATCTCAAACGACGGCAACCACCGAATACCTGATCCTCGGATGCGGAAGTATCGGATACAATGTTCTCTATGAGCTCCTCAAAGAGACTGCAGACATCGTCATCATTGACAAGGACGAACATAAGGTGCAGGATCTCAGGGACCAGAAATATGAGGCGCTCGTTCGCGATATCGGAGAGCCGGACATGCTCAAAGATGTGCCGGCACCGCGTGTGGCCTTCGTCCTCGCAAGTGACGAAAAGGGCAATCTTGCTGCCGTCAAGAGCTTAAAGAGTACATACCCATCCGTATACGTCATCGTCAGAGCTGTTGATTCGGGGACCGTTGATCTGCTTACCGCCGTAGGAGCAGATGAAGTTCTTCACCCACAGGAAGTGTTTGCAAAGAAGGCCGTGCACCATGCACGCAAGCTGCAGTCGTCACGCCAGGCACGCCGGCTCTATGACCTGCTCTCCAGCTGGCGTGGCACGCTGGGCATCGTTTCGCATACAAACCCCGACCCGGACACCATCTCCAGTGCGATGGCGCTGTGTGCCCTGGGAAAGGCGGCGAGTAAAGGGAACCTGAACTGCCGGATTCTCTATGACGGGAAGATAGGTCACCAGGAAAACCGTGCCTTTGTCAACCTGCTTGACATCAGGATGGAACGCATCACCCCCGATATTCTCAGGGAATGCGATTACCTCGCGATCGTCGATTCCCCGGCCCCGGGCGTCAACAACGCGCTTCCGAAGGAATCCCATGTCAATATCGTCATCGATCATCACCCGAACGGGGATATCGCGAAAAACGCCGCTGATTTTGTGGATAAACGGCCTGATATGGGTGCGACCGCAAGTCTCATGACCCAGTACCTGCGGGAACTGGACATTCCCGTGGACTCCATCATCGCAACCGCTCTCTTTTACGGCATCATGGCCGATACGCGCTGTTTCCGGCGCAATACCACTCCCCAGGATCTCACACTCGCGGCGTTTCTGCTGCCGCTGACCGAATCGGACCTCCTGGAAAAAATCACCTCGCAGTCCGTTTCGCAGGAGACCCTGGAAGTGCTTGGAAATGCGATTAAGAACCGTCGCCTCCTCTCAGGGTACCTCTTCTCCAGTGTGGGCTACGTGCGCAACAGGGACGCAATCCCGCAGGCGGCGGACCTGTTGATCCAGCTTGAGGGAGTCAATACCTCGCTCGTCTACGGCATCACGGACAATGTGATCGCATTCTCCGCCCGCAACAAGGACGTACGGCTCAATATCGGTCAGGCCATGGAGGAGGCGTTTGAGGGCATCGGTGATGCAGGAGGACATTCGGCGATGGGGGCGGCAACCATTCCCCTTTCGGTCTTTTCCCTGGCCCGCAACAAGGATGAACTCCTGGACCTGATCATCGACCCCATCATCAGAAAATTCATGCACATCGTCGGTATCGAGGTAGAGGAATCAGTGAATGAGATTTGAGGAGTGGGAACCTCACTACCTTCGCATCCTGGAAACCTTCGGGTTTGACCGGGAAGGCGATGAGGAGGCGGCATCGGTCGCCGCCTCGCTTACCTCCCGTGATGATGCCGCCTGTCTCGAAGAGCTCTGCGCGGGCAGTACGGTCACCGTCTGCGGGAATGCGCCGTGCCTGAAAGAGGAGGCCTGCCGGTGCGAGGGGGCCATCTTTGCGGCCGATGCTGCTGCAGATGTCCTCTGGCGTGCAGGCATCCGTCCGGATGCGGTCTTTACCGATCTCGACGGCGCCGAGGAGAGTTTCTTCGCCATGAACCGTGAGGGCACGGTGATGGTGATCCATGCCCACGGGGACAATATCTCCCTCATCCGCCGGTGGGTCCCGCGGTTCGAAGGCCCTCTGGTCCTCACGTGCCAGAGCCGCCCGTTCGGGCATGTGCATAACTGGGGCGGCTTTACCGACGGCGACCGTGCGGTCTTTGCGGCCGATGCCCTCGGGGCGGCACAGGTCGTCATCCTCGGGTTCGATCTCGATGAAATGACGGTTCCTCCCATGAAACGCGGCAAACTTCTCTGGGCCCGGGCCCTCCTCTCCCTCATCGGCTATGACCTCTGATGCCTGGATCCTCGATGGCTATGTGGATGAGCCGGCCTGTTTTGGCGTACCTCCCTACATCGCTCCCTATATCCGGTACTGCGCCGGTGTTCTCTCCTCACACGGTTACCGCGTCCGGTATGCCACCATCGACCAGCTCCGGCGGAACCCCACTCTTCTGCAGAGATGCGACGCCGCGGCCGTTGTCGTGATGATTGCCGGGGTGACGGTGCCCGGAAAATATCTGGGCGGCACACCGGCATCGCTGACCGAGATCCGGCAGATCGGGGCGGCGCTCCGTCATCCGCTCACTGCCCTGGGTGGGCCGGTAATCTTCGGCAGCTCCGCCGGGGGGGGCGAGGCGGCGGTGCGACATGCGATATCCGGGTTCGGTCATCTTCTCGAAGGCGAGGTCCCTGCCGCCCTCGACGCGCTCCTTGCCGGGAGTGAACCGTCGAGCTCCCTCTCCTATGCGGATATCGACCGGTGGGCGGTGGCAGGGGCTCCGGTGATAGCGGCCCACCCCTCGTTTCCACGGGTGATGTGCGAACTGGAGACTGCGAGGGGATGTTCCCGCGCCGTGACCGGGGGCTGTTCCTTCTGCACCGAACCCTTCTACGGCCTGCCCCGGCAGCGAACGTCGGACGGCATCATAGCGGAGGTAGAGGCCCTTGCAAAGGCGGGCGCAGTCCATTTCCGTCTCGGCCGTCAGCCAGACCTTTTGGCCTACGGGGCGACGGGCGGGGGGGAGTTCCCCCGACCCGACCCGGAGGCCCTT
>JBFFLM010000039.1:0-8329 GCA_041554835.1 Methanogenium sp. | reverse complement strand
CCACTACAACAACCGCCACTGCTACCCGACCCTTGCGGCCATTGCACAGGCAACTGACTCCCTGAAGATGGGACCGGGCATCATGAACACCTTCACCGACACTCCGGCAGCAATTGCCTCGTTCATGTGCACACTTAACGAGATATCCGATGGTCGTGCAGTCCTCGGTATCGGACCCGGTGACCTTTCCACTCTTCCGAAACTTGCAATTGACGCACAGAAGCCGGTTGCACGTCTGAAGGAAGGTGTCCAGCAGATTAAGGCTCTTTGCTCAGGAGAGGAAGTCAAGAAGACCGGCAACATGGAATTCTTCGACTACGACGGTGCAAAGCTCACCGGTGTGACGCTTCCTGCAAAGAAGAAGCAGATCCCTACCTACATCGGTGCACAGGGCCCGAAGATGCTCGCACTTGCTGGTGAAATCGGAGAGGGAGCGCTTATCAACGCATCCAACCCGAAAGACTTTGAGATTGGAATTCCCCTGATCAAAGCAGCATGTGACGCAGTCGACGAGAAGAAATTCAAGAAGTTCGACGTCGGTGCATACACTGCAATGTCCATCGATCAGAGCGAGAAGAAGGCACGCAACGCAGCAAAGATCGTTGCAGCATTCATCGCAGCAGGCTCCCCGCCCCCCATTCTGGAGCGCCACGGCCTTGACATGGCAAACGTCGGAAAGATTAAAGATGCACTTGCACGCTTTGACTTCGGCGCTGTCGGTGGTCTCGTCGGAGACGCTGAGATCGATGCATTCACCATTGCAGGTACTCCTGAAATGGTCAAGGAGAAGTGTGAAGGCCTGACCGCATCTGGTGTTACCCAGATCATCTTCGGTTCTCCGCTTGGTCCTGACATGACCAACTCCATCCGTCTCCTCGGCAAGTACATCGTTTGAGAGGAACAGATACCAATTCTTTTTTTTATTTCGCAGTCCTTTTCCTGTTAGAGGAGCCTTTGTACTGCATCAGGCCATGTGCCGCCCGTATAGGGGAGATATGAATGTTTACCATCAGTGAGATACGCGGATTTCCCTTTCCTGTTCAGTTGCGCATCGAACACCTGACCGGACACCAGTGCAGAATCAGCCCTCTGCGTGGTGAGCGGGGTATCGGCGCCGGGGCGTGCGTGATGCCGGACACCGGTGAGGTTCCGTGTCCCTTCTGTCCTGAAAGAATCTTTCTCGAAACGCCGCCTTTTCCTTCGGGGGAGCGGGTCTGTGTTGGGGAGAGCGTGACTTTTCCCAATAGGTATCCCTTCTCTGCCTTTCATACTGTAACCGTCATATCACGTTCTCACGCGCCGGAGGATTTTTCCGCCCGGCAGATCAGCGATGCCCTCGCCGGCCAGTGGTCGGTTCTCGGAGATGCCGAGGGGTATGTCTCGATCAACTGGAATCACCTGTCATCTGCAGGAGCCAGCATGTCCCACCCGCATATGCAGGGAATTGCAGATCCCGAGCCGACGGCATATACCCGCCGCTGCCTGGAAGGGTGTGCCCGTTACCGGGAAAAGACAGGTGAAAATTACTGGGAGGCTGTAATTGAAAGCGAACTGGGCGGGCCCCGTCATCTCTTTGGCAGTGAAGTGCCGTGGTGTGCGCACCCGGTTCCCCTGGGCGAGAAGGAGATCCGTGCCTACCTTCCCGTGGGAACGCCTGGTGATGCAGAGCCATATATCGATGCACTGGCAACGGGTCTTGACCGGGTGATCGCTTTGTACCGCGAGCTGGGGCACTGTGCCTTTAATGTGGCCATCAGGTTCGACAGAAAAGGTTCTGGTGGTGATTTCAGGGCATTTCTCTCGATCATTGCCCGTATCAATCCGACTCCTGCGGGGACTTCGGATTCGGCATTTATGGAGAGATTGCACTGTGAACCGGTCCTGTTCACCATCCCGGAAGATCTGCCTGCCCTGTTTGCCGACAGGAAGTAAGCCGCTTCACTTTTATTCGATAATTTCTGACAGTCCTGAATGGAACCACCGGCAGAACGGTAAAAGAAAAAGAAAAGGGTTGGTATTTTCACTCCGGCTTTGAGATCAGAGTGGTCTTGGAGACGAGGGTGCCGTCATTCTTGTGTGGCTTTCTCACAACACCGTCACAGCCCTTCTCGATCTCGCGTGCCTCTTCACAGAGGATCATTGCAGCGCGCATCATTTCGTGTGCGGATGCAACGATGGGGACGTAGTTCTCGAATCCCTTGGTCATGAAGCATCCCTTCACATTGACCATTGCAACTGCTGCTGCAATCTCGAATGCTGCACGTGCCTTTGCATATGCGTACGGGTTGGTGAACTCGTCTTTTACTGCCTTGTCAGCGGTCATGACGATCTTGGGCAACTCGAGTTCTGCGCCTGCTTTGCCTGCCTTTACCTGGTCGATGACTGCATCGATTGCGATCTGCATCTTGCGGAATGCACCGGTGACGGTGAGGACCTTGATGAGGTTGCCGTTGTAGTCGGACATCTCATTCGGGTCGAGGAATTCACGGCGTGCACCGATCATGGAGTCGGCTTTCTGGATGACGTATCCGAAGTCGCTCTCCTTGAGGTCTGCCCATTCCTTCTTGGTGGTGACATCGTCAGTGATGACGATTACGGGGATGCCTGCTGCCTTGAGTGCTTCACGTGCACCGGTGGGGCCGGGAAGGACACCGTTTGGTGAAACAACAATTGCGAAGTCCGGCTTGTATGCGATAAGGTTGCTGACCACACGGTCGACGTCCTCGACTTCGAGCTTGGTTCCGCTTGTTGCCATGAAGGTCTGCATGTCCTGACGGTCTGCACGCTCGTCGAGAAGTAGCTCGACCATAACACCGCTTGCAATGTTGCCTAATTTTGCAACTCCAACTTTAACTACCATATTCTAAACCTCTCAAATTTGAGAACATTCTACTATCAACAAGTCTCGTAATAAACATTTTGAATTTCTGCCCGCTCTTGAAATCTTGTGGGGCAGGGTTAAATGAAATGGTTTAAGTTTTAGTGTGAGATACTATAGTTAATGAAACAAGGGCTCCTTACCGACCGCCAGAAAGAGGTGCTCAGATTCCGCAAACAGGGTCTCACACAGCAACAGATAGCAGATATTATCCATACGTCCAAGGCGAATGTGTGTACGATTGAAAAGGCTGCTTACGAAAATATCGAAAAAGCGAAGGAAACGCTCGAATTTCTCTACACCCTCGATGCGACGCATCTCTGCACGATTCGGTCGGGAACTGATCTCTTCGATGCGATAGGAGAGATCTACGCGGAGGCCGAAAAGATCCACATAAAAGTACGATATGATTCAATAGGACTCATTAACCGTCTCAAGGAATCAAATCCCGAACGGTTCAAGGGCCGGTTCGTCAGGGATGATGTTGAGGTCTATATCACTGAAGAGGGAGATCTCTGCTTCGGGTGAAGCGTCTTCCTGTCTAAAACGGCCGACACTTTTATATCTCTTTCTTTGCAATATTTATGGAACCAATATGGGGATTTCATGTACCGGTTCCGGATCCAATCCGGCGGACCGGTGGGATATTCCCATATCGTGGTGGCTCTCTCCTCCTTTGACGGAGGGGGGAGATACCGAGATGGGTTGTGCACAGGCGCAACAGGTGAAAGACGTAGGATCTGACGGAACCGTAAGGGTGGACGTTTCGTGGAAACGAGCCCATTTCCCGCGCACACGAATGGTGCGCAGAATGCGGGATGAGTCAGGATCACTTTGTGAGAATCAGCAATTCCGGTCCACACCGGAAGAATCTCCCAACCTAAAGGGCCCGTATGCGGGGCATATTCGCGGGATATCTCTCAATTCGAGAGGATTTCCATGCCATGTGTCGCATTAGCGGAAACCGGCCGAAAGGTCATGGCGTCAGTTGACCCTTGAACTGTCAGCACGAAATCTCGGAGCTTCAGGCATATTCGTGTGCCCGAGGCTTAACGTTCACAACTGAAACCAAGAATACAGGATTGATCGAAAAATGTCGAAAACATCCAGACCACGCAGGGGTTCACTTGCATACAGTCCCCGCAAACGTGCGCTGAGCCAGGTACCAAAATACCACTCTTGGCCAGTGTACGACGGGGAACCGGCGCTGCAGGGATTTGCCGGCTATAAGGTGGGCATGACTCATCTTATTATGGTGGATGACCATGCTTCCAGCCCGTCAGAAGGCAAGGAGATCATGGTGCCCGTTACCATTGTTGAAATCCCTCCGATGAAAGTTGTCGGTGTCCGTGGCTACCGGAAGGACAGCTACGGGAAGCATCCCTGTGCAGAAGCATGGTCCGAGGAAGACGTTTCCAGGATCCGTGAAGCAGCAGAAGCCGGGAGACTGACAGATATTTTTGTCATCATGCAGACGCAGACCACGGAGATTACCGGTGTTCCGAAGAAGACCGGCGACATCATGGAAATGGGTATCGGTGGGGCAAACCTTGCTGACCGCATTGAATATGCAATCTCTCTCCTTGGCACTGAAGTCACTGCGGAAAATATCTTCGAGGCAGGGCAGTACATTGATGTCACTGCCATTACCACCGGCAAGGGAACGAACGGCCCGGTAAAGCGCTGGGGCATTCAGACCCGCAAAGGGAAACACTCCCGCGGCGGCAAGAAGCGCCACATCGGTAACCTTGGTCCGTTCAACCCGTCTCACGTCAGGTGGCAGGTTCCGCAGATGGGTCAGTTGGGATACCAGCAGAGGACCGAATATAACAAGCGTATCCTCAAGTTCGGCGAAGACGGCAACGAAGTGAACCCGGCAGGCGGTTTTGTGAATTACGGTCTTGTCCGGTCGAACTATGTTGCAATCAAGGGGTCGCTGCCCGGACCTGCCAAGCGTCTCATCAGGATTCGTCCGGCTATACGCCCGAGAAACCACGTAGACCGCGTACCTGTTATCCAGTACGTCAGTCTTGCAAGCAAACAGGGGTGATCAGGAATGAAAGCACAGATTAGAACACTCGACGGCGGTTCTGCAGGAGAAATCGATCTTCCGGCAGTTTTCAGCGAAGTTTACCGCCCGGATCTTATCAAAAACGCAGTTCTTGCACTCCAGAGTGAGCGCTACCAGCCCCACGGCACTGACCCGTATGCAGGCATGAGGACGTCAGCGGTATCATGGGGTAGTGGCCGCGGTGTGGCACAGGTTCCGCGCCTGAAGAACGGTTCCCGTGTTGCACGGATTCCCCAGTCTGTCGGTGGACGTGTTGCACACCCCCCGAAGACTGCAAAGAACCTCGTCCGCAAGATGAACAAGCAGGAGAAGAGAAGGGCGATCCGCTCCGCAATTGCTGCAACCATCAACGGAGAACTCGTCGCAGCACGCGGACACCGCTTCGAAGCGGAAATCCCCGTGGTCTTTGATGACGCATTTGAGGGACTGACCAAGACCTCCGATGTGGTAGATGCACTCAGGGCAGCCGGTGTCTATGCAGATATCGAACGCTCAGCAGACAGCCGCAAGGTCCGTGCAGGGCGCGGGAAGATGCGTGGTCGCAGGTACAAGCAGCGCAAGTCACTTCTCATCGTGACTGGTGAGACCCCCCTGAAGGCAGCTTCGAACCTTGCCGGCGTCGATGCCGTCAGCGTCGGAGAACTGAATGCAGAGCTTCTTGCTCCGGGCACACAGGCCGGCAGGCTGACAGTCTGGACTGCAGGGGCACTGAAGAGACTGGAGGATATGTAAATGGTAATCAAAACTCCGTTTGTCTCGGAAAAGGCAACCATGCTGCTTGAATCCGATGGCAAGCTCCAGTTCCTCGTGCGCCGTGAGGCCAGCAAGAACGATGTCGCGGCAGCGGTCGAGGAAATGTTCGGCCACAAAGTCACGTCGGTCCGGACTCTCATGACAATGAAGGGACAGAAGAAGGCATTCGTCTCATTTGAAGACGAGAAAGCAGGGGAAGAGATTCTCTCCCGTATCGGGATACTCTGAGGTGGCGGAACATGGGAAAACGAATTATCTCACAGAACCGTGGACGCGGCGGCCCAACCTACCGTGCCCCTTCGCATAAATATAAGGCATCACTCAAGCACCCCGGCAATGTCCGTGACATCACCCGCGGGGTAGTCATTGATATTGAACACGACCCGGCCCGTCACACTCCGATTGCAAAGGTCGAGCTCGCGAACGGGGACAAGATGTTCATGCTTGTAACCGAGGGCGTCGGCGTCGGTGACGACGTGGAATGGGGCCCCGAGGCACGGGTAAAGAACGGAAACACCCTTCTGCTCAAGAACATCCCCGTCGGTGCCTACGTCTGTAATGTCGAGGCACGCCCCAACGATGGCGGCAAGTTCATCAGGGCAAGTGGAGTCCAGGCACAGGTCATCGGCAAGGACGGTGACCGGGTCGGTATCAAGATGCCGTCCGGAACACACAAATGGTTCAACGGCGACTGCCGTGCCACCATCGGCATCGTTGCCGGTGGCGGACGTGGCGAGAAACCGTTCGTCAAGGCCGGTAAGAAGTTCCACAAGATGAAGTCCCAGGCCCAGAAGTGGCCTCGTGTCAAGGCTGTCTGTATGAACGTCATCGATCACCCGTTCGGCGGTGGTGGCCACCAGCACGTCGGAAGGCCGAAGACCGTTGCACGTGGCACCTCTCCGGGACGAAAGGTCGGGCACATTGCAGCAAAGAGGACCGGAAGGAAGTAGGGGGTTCTGAAATATGGCAAAGAAAACACAGAGAAGGTTGCCGCGGCGGAAAGAGGAATTTACCTACCACGGCTACAAGATCGAGGATCTTCAGCAGATGGGCATGAGCGAGCTTCTTCCCATCATGCCGGCACGGATACGCCGCAAAATCAACCGCGGTTTTTCGCCCGGCCACGAGAAGGTTCTCCTGGAAATTCGTGAAGGCAAAGAGCGTGTCCGGACACATGCCCGTGACATGATCATCCTGCCTGAGATGATTGGAAAAACGATCGAAGTGCACAATGGAAAGGACTTCCTTGCTGTTGAGCTGCAGCCCGAGGCGGTATTCCACTACCTTGGCGAGTTTGCACTCACCCGCAGGCGTATCACCCACGGCAGTGCCGGTATCGGTGCAACCCGGTCGAGTAAGTATGTGCCCCTGAAGTGATGATCATGGCAAGGACAGGATATTCAGTTCAGACCGGTGAAGAGGAAGCACGTGCGAAAGCAAACGAACTTCCCATCTCACCCAAGCACTCGATTGAGATTGCCCGAACGATTAAAGGAATGAAAACCGGGGATGCTATCGCATACCTCGAGGATGTTGTCGCCCTGAAAAAGGCGATTCCGTTCAAGCGATTCAACCGCAACGTTGCCCACAGGAAGGGACTTGAGGGATGGGACGCAGGGCGTTATCCCGTCAAGGCATCGTCGAAATTCATCCGCCTCATCAAATCTGTTGAGAAGAATGCGGAGTATATCGGCCTTGACGTTGAAAACCTCGTCATCACTCACGTCTCTGCAAACCGCGGCCGGAGAATGCGCGGCATTTTCCCGCGTGCAATGGGTCGTGCAACCCCGAAATTCGCAGAATCGGTAAACATCGAGATTGTGGTAAAGGAGGCCTGAGCAGACATGGGAATTGAGAAGAGATTTATCGAGGACGGTGTCCGCTCCGCACGGGTCGACAAGTTCCTGACAAAAGAACTGAAGCGTGCCGGCTACGGGGGCATGGACATTGCCCGTACCCCCCTGGGCACCCAGATCACGATCTTCGCCGAAAAGCCCGGCATCGTGATCGGAAAAGGCGGAAAAGTGGTCCGTCAGATCACCGCCGACCTTCAGGCCCAGTTCGGGATTGAATCCCCGCAGATTGAGGTCCAGCAGGTCGACAACCCGTCATTCAACGCACAGATTATGGCCGAACGCCTGGCAAGCTCACTTGAGCGCGGCTGGTATTTCCGCAAGGCAGGAAACAGTACCATCCGCCGCGTGATGGAGTCCGGTGCACTCGGATGTGAGGTCGTCCTCTCCGGGAAGCTTACCGGTGCCCGTTCACGTGTCCAGAAGTTCACCGAGGGGTACATCAAACACTCGGGAGAGCCCTCTGATACGATCGTCGAGAAAGGCTATGCACTCGCCATCAAAAAGCTCGGCACGATCGGTGTTCAGGTAAAGATCATTCCGCCAGGAGCACGACTCCCCGATCACTTTGAGGTATTGGAACCTCAGCCCGAAGCAGACGTCGAAGAGGCGGTCTACGAGGAAGGAACGGATGAGGACATCCTTGGTGCAGAGATCGATGCAGAGCTCTCCGAAGTTGAGGATGTTCCCGAAGAGGAGGCGTTCTGATAATGGCAATCTTCAGAGCACAGGAAATCGCTCAGTTCAGTGACGTGGACCTTCAGGAGCAGCTTG